>CAMDFC010000001.1 GCA_945897185.1 Chitinophaga pinensis
AAAAATATATGTTAAATAACCGGTAGATCTCGCGGTTATTATAGGAAATTAAGATGTTTTCAAATTGGGTAATCCGCGTCTTGCTGCTTCTACCTGCCACTCTTCACTATATCCATCTCCTTCAAACAAAACATTTTTAGAGGCTTTGATATACGACTTAATTACTTGCATGATTGCAACCTCTTTCTTATCCCCTTTTTCAATGAAAGCATCTACCTCAGATTTGAAACTCGTAAGCGTTTCAGTCATGATGGTATTTAAAACCGTCATGTTGTATCCACAATTGGCAGAAGAACCAACAGCACGGAATTCAAATTTATTTCCTGTAAACGCAAAAGGAGAAGTTCTGTTTCTATCGGTATTGTCTAACAGCAATTCAGGAATATTCTTATGGATGTCTAATTTAAGCATCACTTCATCTTGCTCATCAAACTTGTCTCCAACTCTACTTTCTATTTCGTTCAATACTTTTGCAAGATAGCCGCCAATATATGCGGAAATAATTGCAGGTGGAGCTTCGTTTGCACCCAAACGATGGTCGTTGCCCGCAGATGCAATTGCTGCACGAAGTAAGTCAGCATGATCGTGGACAGCTTTAATGGTGTTTACAAAGAAGGTAAGAAACATCAAGTTGGTTTTTGGCGTTTTGCCTGGGGCCAACAAATTCACACCCGTATCTGTTGCCATACTCCAGTTGTTGTGCTTACCACTACCGTTTATGCCGGCAAATGGTTTTTCGTGCAACAATACACAAAGCTTATGGCGTTTAGCAACACGCGTCATTACATCCATCAACAACGTATTGTGGTCAACAGCTATATTGAGTTCTTCAAAGATAGGCGCGCACTCAAATTGTGCAGGGGCAACTTCGTTATGGCGAGTGCGCAAAGGAATACCCAAACGGTAAGCTTCGTTTTCAAAATCTCTCATGAAGGCGTAAACCCTTTCTGGAATTGCACCAAAATAATGGTCTTCCAATTGTTGTCCCTTTGCAGGAATATGACCAAAAACGGTTCTTCCTGTCATGATTAAATCTGGACGGGCATTGGCAAGTCCCTCATCAATTACAAAATATTCCTGTTCCCAACCTAAGGTTGCAGTAACCTTTCCAACGTTTTTATCAAAATAATGACAAACATCAACTGCTGCTTTGTTTAATGCTTCAATCGATTTTAACAATGGTGCCTTGTAATCAAGGCACTCTCCTGTATAAGAAACAAAGATGGTTGGAATACAAAGTGTTTGACCATCGCCAATATTCATAATGAAAGCTGGAGACGTGGGATCCCATGCAGTATAACCGCGGGCTTCAAAAGTTGCACGGATTCCACCGCTTGGAAACGAAGACGCATCAGGCTCTTGTTGCGCCAATGCATTTCCATCAAATTCTTCTATTGGAGTTCCGTCTGGTTTTAAAGTGAAAAACGAATCATGCTTCTCTGCAGAAGAACCAGTAAGTGGTTGAAACCAATGTGTATAATGGGTTACACCCTTCGTTTGTGCCCAATGTCTCATTCCGGCTGAGATTTGGTTGGCTACACTACGATCAATTTTTTGTCCGCTTTTTATTGAGTTTTGTAAACTCTTAAAGGCATCATCGCTGAGGTATTCTCTAGCTACTTTTGTGGTAAACACATTTTCTCCAAAAGCAGCAGTTACTTTAGTTGGACTAATCACCTTAACATCTACTTTGGCAGAAGTGAGGTTGTCGATCGCTTTGAAACGTAGTGATTGCATATAGTTGAATTTTAGAAGTTATAAAATTCATCAAAATACAGGGAATTAGCAATTATTTTTCTGTCATAGTCGTTTTTTTAAGTCTTTTGTGCATAAAATATTAATAATTAAAATTGTTGTATACAAAAACAGATGAAAATGTTTCTCAACAATATATATAAAATATTATAATATGATTATTTTCAACATGGATTAGTAATTTGTCAACGCAAGCATATAGTAGAAAGCACTCCTCATTTGTTTTATCTAACTTTGCAATTCTTAATAATTACATGGAAACAACAGTTGAAACCGCAAAGCAGCTGGGGCTGCTACCTGAAGAATTTGAGCAAATCAAGCAAATACTGGGACGGACGCCCAACTTCAATGAATTGGCCGCGTACTCAGTAATGTGGAGTGAGCATTGTAGCTATAAAAACTCAATCAAGTGGCTCAAAACATTGCCCAGGGATGGAAGCAAGCTTTTGGTAAAAGCGGGGGAAGAAAATGCAGGATTGGCTGATATTGGAGATGGCTATGGTGTTGTTTTCAAAATAGAATCGCATAACCACCCTTCTGCAATTGAGCCATTTCAAGGTGCAGCAACAGGGGTAGGTGGTATTCACCGTGATATTTTTACCATGGGTGCTCGTCCAATTGCAGCCCTCAATTCTTTGAGATTTGGAAATCTTCAGGATCCCAAAACACGTCATTTGTTAAAAGGTGTCGTTTCTGGTATTGGTCACTATGGCAATTGTTTTGGCGTTCCTACGGTGGGGGGTGAGGTGTATTTTGAAGAATGCTACCATACCAATCCATTGGTGAATGCCATGAGTGTGGGTATTGTGAAAATTGGAGAAACCATCAGCGCCACTGCTGAGGGTATCGGTAATCCTGTTTTTATTGTGGGTTCTTCTACGGGTAAAGATGGTATTGGTGGAGCCTCTTTTGCTTCGGCAGATATAACGGCCGACAGTGCTCAGGATCTTCCTGCTGTTCAGGTTGGTGATCCTTTTCAAGAAAAGAAATTATTGGAAGCTTGTTTAGAGGTGATACCCACAGGAGCCTTGGTGGGAATGCAAGACATGGGTGCTGCTGGAATTATTTGTTCTACCGCTGAAACCAGTGCGAAGGGTGGAGTAGGAATGATTATTCACCTAGAAAAAGTACCTATGCGTCAGCAAAATATGAAGTCATGGGAATTGTTGTTGAGCGAAAGTCAAGAACGAATGTTGATGGTGGTTAAAAAAGGAAGAGAAAAAGAGGTACTGGAGGTGTTTGAGAAATGGGATTTACCTTGTTCTGTAATAGGCGAAGTAACTGGTGATGGTCTTTTGAAATTTTATATGCACGGCGAACTTGAAGCAGAAATTCCTGCTGAGAGTTTGGTCCTGGGTGGTGGTGCTCCTGTTTATGACAGGACTTATGAGCGTCCAGTGTATTTCGATAAAATTGATGCATTTGATCCGCAAAATATTCCAGTTCCTACTGATTTAAAAAAAGTAGCAGAAGCGATTTCTGTAATTCCAAACATTGCAAGTAAGCGTTGGATTTATACGCAGTATGATAGTATGGTTGGCACGGTGAATTCTTCTACCAATCAGCCTAGTGATGCTGCAGTTGTTTTGGTTAAGGAAACGGGCAAAGCGCTTGCGTTAACAACGGATTGTAATAGCCGTTATGTGTATGCAGATCCATATAAGGGTGCAATGATTGCAGTGAGCGAAGCAGCAAGAAATATTGTATGTAGTGGAGGTGCTCCACTTGGTGTAACCAATTGTTTAAATTTTGGTAATCCTTATGATCCACAAGTTTATTTTCAGTTTGTACATGCCATCAAAGGAATGGGTGAAGCTTGTAAAAAATTTGATGCACCTGTTACAGGTGGTAACGTTAGTTTTTATAACCAGCATCCGGAAGGTGCTGTTTATCCAACCCCAACAATTGGTATGGTTGGAATTTTAGATGCGGTGGAAAACAAAATGACTTTGGGATTCAAGCAACAAGGGGATTTAATTTACATGGTTGGTAAATCTAGCAATGACATTAATTCATCCGAGTATCTTCATAAATACCATGGAGTTGAATTTTCACCAGCACCTCATTTTGATTTAGATGAGGAGTATGCCTTTCAGCAGGTGGTAGCTAAATTAATTTCAAATCAATTCATTCAGTCTGCACATGATGTGAGTGAAGGCGGATTGTTTATCTCGGTTTTGGAAAGTGCTTTTGTCAATGGATTGGGTTTTGAAGTAACACAAGGTGAAATGGAGATACGTGCGGATGCTTATTGGTTTGGTGAGGCACAAAGTAGGGCAGTTGTTTCCATTTCAATTGATAAACAAATCCAATTTGAAGCATTCATGAAATCCTCTGGAATTGATTTTGAATTCCTAGGGAAAGTAATTGAAAATGCTGTTGTGGTCAACGCTGAAAACTGGGGTAACATTAAACTGTGGGAGTCTCCTTACAACGAAAAGATTTCTTCTTTGATGGCAGGGTAGACTTACCGAACTTCAAAAAGAATTACTTCTATAGGGGAGTCGCTTTTGATGCTCAGTTTATGTTTTTCTTTGGGAGGAAGGTATGCATATCCGGTTTCTTTGAGATGGACTTTTTGCTTGGTTCCTTGGTTTTCAATTTGTAATTGCTGTCCTGTCAATAAAATCGCGACCATTGGTCCCCTTACATCTATTTCCAACTTTGGATTTTCTTTTGAAAGTTTTATTCTATATCCTGCCGCCTTATCTGCAATAAAAATAGTGTCATTGGAAAAAGGCATCCATCCGGGGCTTGTTGATTTGTTATAATTGCTCAACAATTCAATATCGTAGGCAAATATCTCGTCTTTTGGTAATGCAGCTACACGGTGGGTGGAAGGACCTGTTGCAAAAGAAGAGTACCAGGCGTATCCTTTCGGATAATTTGGGCGTGTCCATCCTTCTCCCAAAACTTGGTTGTCGTAGTTGGCTTTTTTCACAAAAACAAAAACAGATGGGGTTGCATGGATATGAAAAAGGCTGGTGTCTTTGTCATTTATTCTTGCTTGGATAATACGTACAAATTCATTAACCAAAACAGGTTTATGGCGGGGTTCTTCATAGACCGGTACGGGTTTTTGTCCACATACTTTAATTTGTAACGCACATAGGATTAAAAAAACAATGATTGACTTTTTCATATATCAAATTTATGGTAACTTTGTATGACCTCCGGAAGTTCCTATAATTACTTTAGTTGGTCCATTTTTATTTTAGTATAGGACCATCATTGGCCTTAATTCGGCGTTAAAAAAATTCGGTATGACCAAGTATATTTTCGTGACCGGTGGGGTTACTTCATCGTTAGGCAAGGGTATTGTTTCAGCATCATTGGCTAAACTTTTGCAAGCGCGTGGGTTTAAGGTGACCATTCAAAAATTTGATCCTTATATTAATGTAGATCCCGGCACGTTGAACCCATATGAGCATGGTGAGTGTTTTGTTACAGAAGACGGTGCTGAAACTGACCTCGATTTGGGTCATTATGAAAGGTTTTTAAATACGTTTACTACCCAAGCCAACAATGTTACTACTGGAAGAATATACCAGTCTGTTATCTACAAAGAAAGAGAAGGTGCCTATCTGGGAAAAACAGTGCAGGTGATTCCGCACATTACTGATGAAATCAAGCGCAGGATGCAGCTCCTTGCTGAGTCTGACTATGATATTATTATCACTGAAATTGGGGGTACCATTGGCGATATTGAAAGTCTGCCTTTCATAGAAGCAGTAAGACAATTGCAATGGGAACTTCCTGAAGGGGATTGTTTGGTTATTCACCTAACCTTGGTCCCTTACCTAAAAGCGGCAAAAGAGCTGAAGACAAAGCCAACCCAACACTCGGTAAAAATGATGAGTGAAAATGGGGTGCATCCCGATATCATTGTTTGTAGAACTGAGCAACCACTTACCAGAGAGCTGAAAAATAAAATCGCTTTGTTTTGCAACGTAAAACTAGACTCGGTTATTGAAGCTGCAGATGCAAATAGCATCTATGAAGTACCCTTGTTGATGCAACAAGAGCAGTTGGATATTATTGTACTCAAAAAACTAAACATCACCTGGTACCCAGAACCAGATCTTACCATTTGGAAAGGATTTCTTGCTAAACTAGCCAACCCCAAATCAACAGTAACTATTGGGTTGATTGGCAAATACATTGAGCTTCAGGATGCTTATAAATCTATCCTTGAAGCATTTATCCATGCTGGCGCAATGAACGAATGTAAGGTAGAGGTACTGGATGTGCATAGTGAGTTTATTACTATAGAAAATATAAACGATAAATTACAAGGATTAGATGGTATGCTAGTAGCACCAGGATTTGGTCACCGTGGAATTGATGGAAAAATATTAGCAGTACAATATGCCAGGGAAAAGGGACTACCCTTCTTCGGTATCTGCTTGGGGATGCAAATGTCTGTTATTGAATTTGCTAGAAATGTACTTCATTTAAAAGGAGCGCACTCAACTGAAATGGATGACCAAGCTGTTGACCCCATAATTGATTTGATGGAAGAGCAGAAGTCCATTACCCAAAAAGGGGGAACCATGAGGTTGGGTTCCTATCCTTGTAAGATTGAGGTGGGTACACTTGCACATACTATATATGGAGCGGAGCTAATTTCTGAACGTCACAGGCACAGATGGGAGTTAAACAATAAATACTTAGATGCCATGCAGGCAGCTGGACTAAAAGCAAGTGGAATCAATCCAGAAACCAACCTGGTGGAAATTGTAGAGATCCCTTCCCATCCCTTCTTTATTGGTGTTCAATACCACCCAGAGTTGAAAAGCACAGTAGAGAAGCCCCATCCTATTTTCGTGCATTTTGTAAAAGCGGCATTGGACTTTAAAAAAACACAAGAAAATGGTGAGCATACCCTTGCTGCTGAAATGATTTAATAGATCCTACACTTCACACAATATGCCACACTTCAATGGTAATACTTACCTTTGACCCTCAATTGCATTACACATGAAATTTGATAAGAATTCTGTTATAGGATTTGTTTTACTTGCTGGATTGTTCTTGGGTTATTTTTATTTTACCCGTGTTGGTCAGCTGGAGTTAGAAGAAAAGCAAAAACAAATCAGGGATTCCCTCGCGGCTATTCAACCTGTAATTAAAGATACAGCAGCTGGACTAGCAATTGACGCCAATACCACCAGGTTGGCTCCTAAAGGAACACCAGGTTCTTTTGTTCAAGAGGGTGCTATTGAAGAAAAAAAATCCGTCTTAGAAAATGATCTTGTCTCCATTACTTTTTCAAACAAAGGAGCAAGACCCGTTGCGGTTCAATTGAAGAAATATGTTTCTGCAGACAGCCAAGCTGTCCGATTGGTATCGGGCGGGTTTAATAAATTTTCCTATTTAATAAATACAGGCGCTAATCAAACATCAGCTATTTCTGATTTGTATTTTTCTACAGCTGAGGTTACAAAAAACAATGCAGGTGAACTGCTGCTTGTCTATGCCTTGAAGGATTCTGCTGGAAGATCAATAGAGCACCGCTACACATTGAAGCAGGGAGAGTACATGTTCAGGTTGGATATTGCAAGTGAAGGAGCCGACAAGCTTTTTACGAACAATACCGTAAATTTTCTTTGGCAGGTACAGGCAGATCAACAAGAACTAGACATACAGAGTGAAAAGAGAGAGACCCAATTGGGTCTTTATGGGGAAGATGGCTTTGATTATTTCACCATGAGTGATGGATTGAATGAAAGTTGGGAAAAGGGGATAAAGTGGCTGGGCGTGAAGCAGAAGTTTTTCAACACGACTGTGATTGCAGATGATGGGTTTAAATATGCCGAGATCAGCTGTAAAGTGCCGGAGGATTCTTTAAAAGTGGTAGCCCAGACCATGGCAAATTTAAGGACAGTTTTCCCTGCCTCAAACAAAGCAAATATTGGACTTCAGTTTTATGTTGGTCCAAATGATTTTTCGATTCTTAAAAAATACAAGCTTGATATGGAAGACATGGTCAATCTAGGCCAGGGTTTCTATGCATTTGTAAAATACATCAACAGGTGGATTGTATTGCCAGTATTCAGTTTGTTTGAAAAATATGTTTCAAGTCTTGGTTTGGCCATTGCTTTGCTTACCCTATTTATTCGACTAGCAACTTCTCCATTGGTATATACTTCTTATGTGAGTGGTGCAAAGATGAAAGCACTTCGACCGGAATTAGATGTATTGAAAGAAAAATTGAAAGACGACCAACAGGCATACAGTATGGAGCAAATGAAATTGTTCCGCACTGCTGGAGTTAATCCATTGGGTGGATGTATTCCTGCTTTATTGCAAATCCCCATTTTCTTTGCTTTGTATAGTTTTTTCAATTCCAGTATTGCACTAAGGGGAGAAGCCTTTTGGTGGTCAAAAGATCTTTCTTCCTATGATGCAGTTTTAACCTGGAGTTTCAATATTCCAGGCTTGGGCTCTCACCTTTCTTTGTTTACGGTGCTTGCAGTGATTACGAGTTTGTTGATTTCTTTGTATAGCATGAGTATGACACCAGACCAAGGAAATCCGGTCTTGAAATACATGCCCTATATTTTCCCTGTTATGCTCTTGGGAATTTTCAATGGATTGCCATCCTCGCTAACTTGGTATTATACAGTATCTAACGTAATTACCCTCGTTCTTCAATTTGTAATTCAGAATTACATCATTGACCATAGAAAAATCTTGTCTCAGATACAAGAGAACAAGAAGAAGCCAAGAGAAAAATCAAAATGGCAAGAGCGCTTAGAACAAATGCAACAAACGCAAAAAAAGGTGCAGACGATGCAAGACAAAGTCAAGAAAAAATAAGTATATGCGCACCATCTTCCTCATTTTTTTCTTAGCAACAACTTTTGTTGTAGCCGGACAAAAAAGGTTATCTGAAGGAAGTATGACGTTTTCAGTAATCAACCTCAAAGCAGGAAAGCCAGAAGGTGATACCTTGTCTTCAATACACTATTTCAAAGGCGCACACCTAAGAACAGATTTGATTGCCAAACTCGGAAACTCAGTCACCATCTATGATACGCGAGAAACCAAGGGAGCCATCATTCGTGATTTTGGTTCTCAGAAAATCTTGATACCACTGGATGAAACCGCATGGCAAGATAGAAATTCATGGTTTGCAAATTCGGTTATTGAATTTTTGGAACAAGAACAATTGTTGCTGGGGTATACCTGTAAAAAGGCAAAGTTGACGATGGTGAATGGGGCTGCTATTGAAGTAATGTATACCAGTGAAGTGAAATTGGAAAATACAAACACAGAGTTTCAGTTTGGAGATTTACCCGGACTTGTTTTATCATATACCTATACGAAAGGGGACATGACCGTTATTTACAAACCGGTATCATTGAATTTTGATCCAGTACCAATACAAAAATTTGATATCCCGAATTCAGGTTATCTATTGCTTGATTACAAAGAGAGCAAAAAATAAAATAATTATTGTTGGGGCTTCTGTGGGGTCTTGAACTTGTTCAAAACCGACTTATTCTTATAAGGAAGAATGTAAGTAATGTTTCCTTTTTGATAAGTAATGATGGAATTGAAAGAATTGTCTTTTCCCATTCTCTTGAATCCAAACGAACGATTATCGCGGTAAGAAAAACCAGAACCCAGACTAAGACTTAGGTTTTTTTTCATGTTGGAATAAGCAGCCTTGGATGATTTTGATTTTGAAACAATGCCATCCACAGCGAAAACAGCTACAGAAACAAATAGTAAAGCCATAAGCGTGAGGACGCTATTGTTGATGGCTCTTTTGTATGTTTTTTGTGCATTCATTAAGATAAAATTAACATTTTTTTTCAACTTACCAATATTTTGTTGGTTTTTGTACTTATTTGTAATGAATTGTGAAAGAAATTGTTCCAATCAGCACCTGTTTTGGTTCTTGATTCGTTAATTTACACCAACATTTGTATAATGCCTGAATACTCCCGTTTCTCTGAAAATGACGATCTACAAGAGTTACTTTCCGTTTACGAAAGACTTCGCTCTGGCAACGGGTCTGGCTTTTTGAGTGAAGACTCCTTTGAAAGGATCGTTGATCATTTTGATGACCAAGATGCAATCCCAAAGGCCATGGAAGCAGCAGAACTTGGTATTCAACAATTTCCTTATTCATCAACTTTATTGGTTAAGAAAGCCGATTTGCTCATTGCCACTAGGCAGTACAGTAAAGCACTTTCCTTGCTAGACAAGGCAGAGATTCTAGATAAAAACGATATTGATATTTATATACTTAGAACGGATGCCTATTTGGCTCTCGATCAACAATCCAAGGCAGTTACTTTACTTGAAGAAGCCATCCAACAGTTTGACGGGGAGGAAAGAATCGATTTGTTGTTTGAGTTAGCGGATGTATATGATGATTACGAAGCTTTTGAGAAAATTTTCGATTGTCTCAAATTGATCTTGGAGTATGACCCCAATAATGAAGAAGCTTTATATAAAATTTGTTTTTGGACAGACTTCACAGGAAGAAATGAAGAGAGCATTCGTTTACACCTAAATATCATTGAAGAATTTCCATACAACGACTTAGCATGGTTTAATCTTGCTGCAGCATATCAAGGCTTGAAATTATTTGAAAAAGCAATCGATGCCTATCAATATGCAATCGCAATTAATGAGAAATTTGATTTCGCTTATCGCAACTTAGCTGATGCCCAAATGCGCTTACGCCGTTACAAAGAAGCCATTGAAAGCTTGGAGAAAGTAATTGAGTTGGCAAGACCTGAAGACTTGATTTACCAGGCCATTGGCTATTGTTATGAGAAGATCAAAAACTTTGCTCAAGCCAGATTTTATTACAGAAAAGCATCTCATCTTAATCCGGATAATGCAAGGTTGTATATTAAGATAGCCCGAACGTACATGAATGAAAACAAGTACCAACAGGCTGTAAAATACCTCGATATGGCGTTGCGTATAAAACGTCTTGACCCTGATTTCAATTTAATTATGGGCGAGTGTCATATGAAATTGGGGAAATACAAAGATGCGGTACACTATTTTTTGGCTGTAGTACAGGCAAAGTCGAAAAGCATTAAAGGATGGGAAGCCTTTATCAGGTCTTTATTTGAAGCAGGTCAGTATGCCGAAGCTGAAAAGCAAATTCAACAAGCGCAATTAAAATTGGGACAGAAGCCAGTGTTTTCTTTTTATGAGAGTGCCGTACTGCTTGCGTTGGGTAAACTGAAGCCAGGTTTTACATTACTAGAGAAAACAATCGAACTATTCCCTAAACAGCTTAAGTTATTTCTTAAATTGTATCCATCGTCAGTGAAGTTTCCTCAAGTAGTGGAATTACTTTTAAAGTCTAAAAGAAGAAGACGGCTATAGTTATTCACTTATTGGTTTATGTAATCTCTTCTGCGTTTCGTATTTTTGCATCAAATATCAAGAGTATATGAATTTTAATTTATCTCAAATGCCCATGAGGTTACCGAAGCCACGTTTAGCGGGACTTACCATGGTAATGGACAAAGGGTTGACAATCCAGGAGGCAACAAACTTTATTGAAAATGCAGTACACCACGTTGATATTGTAAAATTAGGTTTCGGTACGGCTTATGTAACACCTAAGTTGAGAGAGAAAATAGAATTGTATCAATCTGCAGGTATACCGGTATATTTTGGCGGGACCCTCATGGAGGCTTTTTTAATAAGAAATAAACTCAACGATTATATCTCTCTTTGCAAAGAATACAATATCTCCTATATGGAGGTAAGTGATGGGTGTATAACAATACCACATGCTGAAAAATGTGGCTACATCGAAAAATTATGTGCAATAGGTACGGTATTGAGTGAAGTAGGCAGTAAAGACACTTCGCATATTATACCACCTTATAAATGGATTGAACTTATGCGTGCTGAATTGAGTGCAGGAGCTACCTACGTGATTGCAGAAGCAAGAGAAGCGGGCAATGTGGGCATCTACAGAGGGAGTGGTGAGGTAAGGGAAGGCCTAGTGCAAGAGATACTTACGCAAATACCAGGAGAAAAAATTTTATGGGAAGCACCCCAAAAATCACAACAATTGTATTTCATTGAGCTATTGGGAGCGAATGTAAATCTTGGCAATATTGCACCATCAGAAATCATTGCGCTTGAAGCCATGCGCATTGGATTGCGTGGAGATACTTTTAGTTTGTTCTTAGATAAGTAAATGCAAAACAGATGGTAGAATACGGACTAATTGGTTTTCCTTTGAGTCACTCCTTTTCCAAAAAATATTTTGCAGAAAAATTTGAGAAGGAATCCATTCTTGAATGCAGCTATGAATTATTTCCGCTAGACAATATTGATCAACTTCCGTTGCTTCTCAAACAAAACGGCAATTTAAGGGGATTGAATGTCACGATTCCTTATAAGCAGCAAGTACTTCATTTTTTAGATGTACTTACCCCTGTTGTTGAAGAAATCCAAGCCTGCAATTGTATAAAAATACAAGATGGAAAATTGGTGGGATACAATACGGATGTGATTGGATTTGAACAAACGTTAGAAAGAAAATTAGCAGCTCACCACAAGCAGGCATTGGTCTTGGGTACTGGCGGCGCAGCCAAGGCGGTTCAATATGTTTTAAAAAAGAAGGGGATAAATTATCTTCAAGTAAGTAGAACAAAGCGCAATGGTATCATCAGTTATGCGGAGCTTACCCAGGAAATACTAGAAACCCATACACTTGTTATTAATACATCTCCACTAGGGATGTATCCTGCAGTAGAGGAGGCACCAGAAATTCCATATGACTGTTTAGGTGAAAGGCATTATTTGTATGACCTTGTATACAACCCAGCGAAAACCAGGTTTCTTGCTGAGGGAGAAAGGAGAGGAGCTGTCATTGAAAATGGTGCTAATATGCTGGTAATTCAGGCAGAGGCTTCTTGGGACATTTGGAACACTGCTTAATTTAATTAATTTGAGCCGCAGAAAGGAGTAGCGATTTAATTTCTTCGGGTATCGACTTTACTTTTCTTTCTTTATAGTCAAAGCAAACCATGTTGCTTCTTATGTTTGCTGCTATTACAAACTTACCTTCTCTGTTTGTTTTCACTTGGCAATAACATTCAAAAGCAACTCTCGTTGGTGCCGTAATAGATAAGTGGACTTCTATAGACTCGTCTATAAAAAGTTCAGTTAAATATTCAATATGTGTTTCTGCAAGAATGATTCCGTATGCACCGAATTTCAACTCTGTACATCCCAATGATTTCAAGAACGCTAATCTGGCTTCTTGTGCAAAAAGAGGATAGCGTTCATTTCCAACATGACCAGCATAATTAACATCAGGTTCTTTTACTTGAAGATGGATGACGAAACAAGCGGGTGTTGGTGGAATTATTTTATTTCTCGGCATTTAATTTGGAAATTGCTTTTTTGATGAATCTTTCAGAGGAAGCGAATCGTTAGAAATAGCAAGCTTGCTTTCCACAACGGCTGCTTTTGTACCCGGACCTTGCAATGTATCTTTTATAGAATTTTGAAAAGGTTTATTAAAGGATACCATCACTATAAAACCAATTACGATTGCGGCAGCGGCGTATCTTATCCAGCTTACAGCTGTTGCATAGTTTGATCTTATAGGAATTGTGTTTTCTTGGTTCTTGTTTAATTCTTTTGAAATCGCATCCCAACTTTGTTCGGGCGGGGCAGCTTCATAATCTTGCAAACCTTCTTTAATTTTTTTATTCCATTCCATGTGCATGCTTTTCATGGTTTTTAATTTTTTCTTGTAACCAAGCTTTTGATCTGGCAAATTGAGACTTACTCGTGCCCTCGCTAATTTTCAACATAGCTGCAATTTCTTTGTGCGAGAATCCTTCTATTGCAAAGAGGTTAAAAACCGTTCTGTATCCATTTGGAAGTTCACTGATCAATTTCACAATATCATCAGCAGCCAATTTATCGAAGGCTGTCAAGTCTTTATTTGTAACACCTTCTTCATGGGCTTCTTGTATTTCATAGGTGTTGTTTTTCTTTCTATAATGTTCAATTGCTGTATTCACAAAAATTCTTCTCATCCATCCTTCGAATGAACCTGAGCCTTTGAATTTGCTTAGGTTGCCAAATACCTTCATAAATCCATCTTGCAAAATATCCTTTGCATCTTCTGGGTGGTGAGCATATCTTAGACAAATACCATACATTTTTGCTGAGAATTTCTCGTACAGCATTTTTTGCATGGTAGCTTCGTTTTGTAGGCAACCTCTTATTAAGTCGCTATCATTTGGGTATTGGTTGCTTGGCATTCAAAATATGTTTGTTGAGGGTTCATTGAAATGGTGCAGAAATTCCACCATTTTAGAAACAGCAATTTTACGGTGACTGATTTTTGCCTTTACCTTTTGGTCCAGTTCCGCAAAAGAAGCTTCATAGCCATCTGGAATAAACACAGGATCGTAACCAAAGCCATTGGTTCCTGAGGCGGTTAACGAAATTTTTCCAGCGCATTTTCCTTCAAAAAAATATTCTTTGCCGTTCAAAATTAAACAAATGCAAGTGGTGAAGCAAGCCTTTCTATTGGGTTGGTTATTCAGCTCAAGTAATAACTTTTTTATGTTGTCGTCTGAATTTGCTTCTTCGCCTGCATATCGCGCAGAAAAAACGCCAGGCGCACCATTCAGGGCTTCCACTTGTAATCCAGTATCTTCAGAGAAGCAATTTTCATTGGTGAGCTGAAAGATTGTCCTGGCCTTTTCTATGGCATTTTCTTTGAGTGTATGATGAGGCTCAGGTATTTCAATGTCAATGCCCGCATCTTTTAATGTGGTTATTTGGTAGTCACTTCCCAAAATAACCCTTATTTCTTCTGTTTTGTGTTTGTTGTTGGTAGCAAAAATGATATTTTTCATCAAGGGAAAATTTGCTTTAACTTCTGCCAGAGTTGCATTTTCATCTGTTTATCTATTTCCAAAGCATCTAAGGATGGGGCGTGCAAGTATTGAACACCTTGGAAAGATTGAATTTGAAACAAAGGAAAGTGAATGGGGAGGCCAATATGCGCTGGGTCTAGTCCAAATAAAATTACTTTATTGGCCTGTTGGGCCTCAACCATAGCAAGAAAAGAGGAATGCAGTTGTTCTTGGTCAGTGCAAATGAAGAATTGAGTTGGGCCTAATTTGCATGCCGATAAAATCGCATGCAGCAAGACTTCTTTTTCGGGTTTCAAATTGTTTTCTAAAGTGGCAATGCAAATCAGTATGTCTCTTTTAACATGTTCAGCTGGTTTGCTATTTGTTTGAGTAGCGCTAACAGTTTCATTAAGGTCAACCAAGTAAGTATCTCTGAATAGGTTGGATAGCACATGGTTATGCAAAAGGGGAGTATCTGTTGTGGCCATAAATTTACATTTCTTTGAACATGCCCATTGATTTCGTTTCTTTGTGTGAATTTTTTAATATGCAACAAATGGACGAGATAAAGATAACAAAAGCGACGACATCTAAGCTGCCGTCTGTGGATTTCAACAATTTGGGTTTTGGTAACTTCTTTACAGACCACATGTTTGTAGTTGATTACCGAGATGGTGAATGGGGAAATGCAGAAATTGTTCCTTATGGTCCAATTTCTTTTGAGCCTGCTTTGTCGGCCATTCACTACGGGCAATCTATTTTTGAAGGTATAAAGGCCTATCGCATGAAAGATGGAAGTGCAGCCATTTACAGGCCCTATGAAAATATGAAAAGGTTTAATCGTTCTGCACTGAGAATGGAAATGCCGGAGGTGCCCGAGGAACTATTTATAGGGGGTATAAAAAAATTATTACAAGTAGAAAACCAATGGATCCCTGATGAAATAGAGCATGCCTTGTATGTAAGACCCTTTATGTTCTCTACAGACCAAGTAATGCGTGTAATGCCAGCCACAACGTATAAATTCATGATTATTTTCAGTCCAGTTGGCGCCTATTATGCAGCACCAATGCGCCTTTGGGTAGAGCAGAAATTTGTGCGTGCTGCAGAGGGTGGTGTTGGAAATGCAAAAACTGCTGGAAACTATGCAGCATCATTACATCCCTTCGCAGTGGCCAAAAAGCGGGGATATGATCAAGTGTTGTGGACAGATGCCAATGAACATAAATATGTTCATGAATGCGGCACCATGAATGTTTTTTTCTTGGTAGGTGGAAAACTTTTGACACCTGGATTAGATTCAGGAACAATTTTGGAAGGGGTAACGAGAGACAGCGTTATCCAAGTTGCAGGAGACTTTGGTATTGCTGTAGAAGAAAGGGATGTTTCGATTGATGAGTTGGTTCAGGCCTATCAAGCAGGACAGTTTACAGAGGCCTTTGGGTCAGGTACAGCGGCCACTGTGGCCAAGATTGAGGAGATCAATTACAAAGGTTTTATCATGACCTTTAACCCCTTGAACCAACCTGTTGCAGATGCCCTAAAACAGCGCCTAACAGAGATCAGGGATGGTGTTTTGCCAGACACCCGGGGGTGGATGGTAAAAGCAGATTCATAAAAGGGAACAAAAAAATGGCAAAGAGGCGTTTGGATTTTGAAAATTTACTCCTACCTTTGCCGTCCCGTTAAAAAAGGGTAGAATGCCTACAATACAACAGCTCGTAAGAAAAGGAAGAGAAATCATCAAGGCCAAGAGCAAATCTAGGGCTTTAGATGCTTGTCCACAACGCCGTGGTGTTTGCACACGCGTATATACAACTACTCCTAAAAAGCCGAACTCGGCTTTGAGAAAGGTAGCTAAGGTGCGTTTGACCAATAAAATTGAGGTGATTGCCTACATTCCAGGGGAAGGTCATAATTTACAAGAACACTCCATTGTGTTGATCAGGGGTGGTCGTGTAAAGGATTTACCAGGTGTACGTTACCACATTGTGAGAGGAAGTTTGGACACTGCAGGTGTTAAAGACCGTAAGCAGAGCAGGTCAAAGTATGGTACCAAGCGTGTAAAGGTCAAAAAGTAAATTAAATATCGAAATCATTATAGATGAGGAAGACAAGAGCCAAAAAATTACCCTTAGCCCCAGATCCAAAGTTCAACGATACTTTGGTAACCCGTTTTGTTAACAACGTGATGTGGCAAGGAAAGAAGGATGCGTCATTGAATATTTTTTATGATGCCCTTGAAAAGGTTGCTAAAATGACTGGTGAAGACGGTTATGAGATTTGGAGAAAGGCATTGAACAATGTAACTCCAGCAGTAGAAGTAAGAAGCCGCCGTATTGGTGGTGCTACTTTCCAAATACCTGCTGAGGTTCGTCCTGATAGAAAAATATCGCTCAGCATCAAGTGGTTGGTACGTTTCTCAAGAGAGCGTAACGGTCGTAACATGTCTGACAAACTTGCCAATGAAATTGTAGCAGCGAGTAAAGGAGAAGGTGGAGCGTTTAAGAAAAAAGAAGACACGCACCGTATGGCTGAAGCTAACAAAGCATTTGCGCATTTCCGTATTTAATAGGAAAAATAAATTTTAGAGAGGGTTGCCGTATAGCAGCCCTTTTTTATTTCCATATCTGCAGTGCATAACCTAACTTTGCACCCGCAAAAAGAAGGGTAATTATTTTACACTTTTTTTCAGTCAATTTAAAATTTAAACAACACAATAGTCATGGCAGACTTGAAATTTCAACGCAACTTCGGCATTGCTGCACACATCGACGCTGGCAAGACCACAACAACAGAGCGTATCCTGCGCTATACAGGAATGATTCACAAAATTGGGGAGGTTCATGATGGTGCTGCAACCACAGACTGGATGGAGCAAGAAAAGGAGCGTGGTATCACCATTACTTCTGCAGCCGTAAGCTGCCAATGGAATTTTCCAACCGTTTTGGGTAAGGAAACACCAGATACAAAAAAGTATTCTTTCAATATTATTGATACTCCTGGTCACGTTGACTTTACCGTTGAGGTAGAGCGTTCTATGCGTGTTTTGGATGGTTTGATTGCTTTGTTCTCTGCGGTGGATGGTGTTGAGCCACAATCAGAAACAGTATGGCGTCAGGCCAACCGTTACAAAGTTCCAAGGATTGGATTTGTAAATAAGATGGACCGCAGTGGTGCTGATTTCTTGATGGTGGTAAAGCAGGTAAAAGAAATGTTGGGTGCCAAAGCAGTGCCTTTGCAGTTGCCAATTGGCGCTGAAGACGACTTTACAGGCGTGGTAGATCTTATCAAGATGAAGGGTATTATTTGGCACATGGAGACAGAGGGAATGACTTTTGATGAAATTCCTGTGCCAGAAAATATGTTGGAAGAAGCCAATGAGTGGAGACAAAAGCTAATTGAGGCAGTTGCTGAATATGATGATAAATTATTGGAAAAGTTTTTTGACGATCCGAGTTCTATTTCAGAAGATGAAGTGCACGAAGCCATTGGTAAGGCATGTATTGATTTGAGTATTGTGCCGATGATGTGTGGCTCTTCATTTAAAAACAAAGGGGTACAGACTGCATTGGATGCGGTTTGTCGCTACCTGCCTTCACCAGTTGACATTGATGCAGTAGAGGGTATAAATCCAGAAAGTGGCGAGGTTGAATTACGTAAGCCTGATGCATCGGAACCTTTCGCGGCATTGGCTTTCAAAATCATGACTGATCCTTTTGTTGGGAGACTTGCATTTTTCAGGGTATATTCTGGTCGACTTGACGCAGGTTCTTATGTATTGAATGTAAGAAGTGGAAAAAAAGAGCGTATCAGTCGTATCATGAAGATGTTTGCTAACAAACAGAACCCAATTAATTTTATCGAAGCAGGTGATATTGGGGCAGCTGTAGGGTTCAAAGAGATCAAAACGGGTGATACTTTGTGTGACGAGAACTATCCTATTACTTTGGAGAACATGTTTATTCCAGAGCCGGTGATTTCTGTTGCAGTTGAACCAAAGACACAAGTGGATGTAGACAAAATGGGAATGGCAATTGCTAAATTGGTAGAAGAAGATCCAACTTTACGGGTTAAAACAGATGAGGAAACTGGACAAACCATTCTTAGTGGTATGGGTGAGTTGCATTTGGAGATCATCGTAGACCGTATGCGCAGGGAGTTCAAAGTAGAAGTTAACCAAGGTGCACCGCAGGTGGCTTATAAAGAGGCTTTCCAAGCTTCAATACAACACCGTGAGACCCTCAAAAAGCAAACGGGTGGTCGTGGTAAATTTGCTGATATTGTATTTGAATTTGGACCAGCAGATCAAGAGTGGTTAAAGGAGAATGTAGGTAAACACATGCAATTTGTAAACGATATTTTTGGAGGATCTATTCCACGCGAATTTATTCCAGCAATCCAAAAAGGTTTTGAGCAGAGTATGACTACAGGTGTTTTGGCAAGCTATCCGGTAGAGAGCATGAAGGTGAGGATATTTGATGGTAGTTTCCACCAAGTGGATTCTGATTCTATGTCTTTTGAACTTTGTGCAAAGCAAGGTTTCCGTGAGGCTGCTAGGAAAGCAAAGCCAGTCTTGCTTGAGCCAATTATGAGAGTGGAAGTAATTACACCTGAGCAGTATATGGGTGATGTTACTGGAGACTTGAACAGAAGAAGAGGAATGTTGGAGGGAATGGACAGCAGGGCTGGAGCACAGGTGATTAAAGCCAAGGTGCCTTTGAGTGAAATGTTTGGGTACGTTACCCAGCTTCGTTCATTGTCATCTGGACGTGCATCTTCAACCATGGAGTTCTCTCATTACAACCCAGCACCAAACAATATTGCTGAAGAAGTAATTGCAAGGGTGAAGGGCAAAGCCAAGGAATAAGATTAGTTTATTGAATTTCAATAGGTTAAGTCCCGGTACCCACCGGGACTTTTTTCTTAAAAAAAACTGGAGTTTCCATCTAAATTTTTACTTATTTCTTTTGTAAGTTTAAAACTAATCCTTACTTTTGCATCCCCATTTAAAAAATGGTAAATTAACTATGTCACAGCGAATCAGGATAAAATTACAGTCATACGACCACAACCTCGTTGACAAATCTGCAGAGAAGATCGTTAAAACCGTGCGCAGCACTGGAGCAGTGATCACTGGCCCAATTCCTTTGCCTACACACAAAAGGATCTTCACTGTATTGAAATCCCCACACGTAAACAAGAAAGCGCGTGAGCAGTTCCAATTGTGTACGCACAAGCGTTTGCTAGACATTTATACTTCATCTTCACGTACGGTGGATGCATTGAGCAAGCTCGATCTTCCAAGTGGTGTTGATGTGGAAATCAAGGCCTGATGAGGTCTTGGGGGTCTTGCAGATGCAGGGCACCACAGTTCTTTTTCATTCATCTCCTAATTGATTGCCGTTGGCATGATAAAATGGAGCGCTGAAATTTAATTTTTTATCTCTCGAAAGAGAGTTGAAATATAAACAAGCCCTTCGAGGTTTGTTTACTGTCGGTACTTCCCACTCTGGCTATCCGGAGAGAAAGGAAAAGGTCGACAGCAAACTGGGATTGAAGCGAGGCTTAGGCCTCACTGTCCATTTAACCGAAAAGGGGAAAAACAAAAGAAAATGAAAGGAATTATCGGTAAAAAAATTGGAATGACCAGCATCTTCGGTCTCGACGGGAAACAAACCCCTTGTACCGTTATTGAAGCTGGTCCATGTGTCGTAACACAGGTCAAAACGAAGGACGACGACGGTTACACTGCCCTTCAGCTCTCTTTCGGAGAAAAGGCGGATAAAAGAGCAAATGCATCTGAAAAAGGCCATTATGCAAAGGCCTCATCAACTCCTAAAAGTTTTGTAAAAGAATTCAGGAACTATAGCCTTGTTAAAAATCTTGGCGAAACCATCACTTGTGAAATCTTCGCTGAAGGTGAAAAAGTGGATGTGGTTGGCACTTCCAAGGGTAAGGGATTCCAGGGTGTTGTAAAACGCCATGGTTTTTCTGGCGTTGGTCAGCAATCACACGGTCAGCATGATCGTCAACGTGCTCCAGGTTCTATCGGTAACTCCTCCGATGCCTCAAGGGTATTCAAGGGCATGCGCATGGCCGGCCGTATGGGTGGTGATCGTGTGAAGGTGAAAGGACTAGAAGTGGTAAAAATATTTGCTGAGAAGAATTATATTCTTATCAGCGGTTGTGTACCTGGTCACAATGGTTCCATTGTTTACATTCAGAAATAATTAACGCATAGATCATGCAAGTAGACGTATTATCAATAACAGGAAGTAAGACAGGTAGGTCAGTAGAATTACCTGATGAAATATTTGGTGCAGAACCAAACAACCACGTGATTTATCTAGCCGTAAAGCAATATTTGGCTGCTCAGCGTCAGGGTACTCACAAGGTAAAGACACGTGCAGAGGTTCAGGGTGCAAGTAGAAAGCTACACCGTCAAAAAGGTACAGGTGGTGCTCGTAAGGGTAACCTACGTAACCCATTGTATAAAGGTGGTGGTACTATTTTCGGTCCTAAGCCCCATGCATATGATATCAAGTTGAACCGTAGGGTGAAAGACTTGGCAAAAATCAGTGCACTTAGCCATAAAAGCAAGGCCAATGCAATTGTTGTTGTTGAAGACCTTCATTTGGAGGCCCCAAAAACTTCAGTTTTTGCTGGCATGTTGAAGAGCTTGAATGTGCAAGACAAGAAAGCATTGTATGTAATGCCTGAATTGGATGAGAATGTATTTGTGAGTGCAAGGAATATTCCTTCGGTACTTACTTCTATTCTTTCAGATATCAATACATACGATGTAATGAATGCTGATGTACTTGTTTTATCTGAGTCTGCTGTCAAAATGTTTGCAGAATTGGAAGAGGGTGTTGAAGCATAAACTAGATTATTAAATTATTTAAATAGGAAATATGAAACTTGCTGATGTATTGGTAAAGCCCATTCTTTCGGAAAAGGCAAATCAGCTTTCAGAAAAGCGCCGTGTATATTCTTTCAAAGTTGCCCGTTTGGCTAACAAATTGGAAATCAAGAAAGCGGTTGAAGATTTTTACGGGGTTACAGTTGAAGATGTAAGGACTGCTGTTGCTCCAGCGAAGAGTAAGAGTCGCATGACCAAAGCTGGTGTAATCAGTGGAAGAAAGTCTTCTTATAAAAAAGCATTTGTTACTATTGGAGAAGGAGATACTATTGATTTGTACTCAAATATTTAAACGAAAAAACCCCAGGGTAAAAAAATAAACACATGCCATTAAAGAAATACAAACCCATTACAGCCGGTACCAGATGGAGAATAGGTAATGCCTATGCGGAGGTTACAACCAATGTTCCAGAAAAATCATTGCTTGAAACAGTAAAGAAAACTGGTGGTAGAAATGCACAGGGACATCGTTCTATGCGTTATATCGGTGGTGGTAACAAAAAAATGTACCGTGTCATTGATTTCAAGCGTAATAAGCATGAAATCCCTGCCAAGGTTGCTTCTATTGAATACGATCCAAACAGGACAGCTTTCATCGCACTATTAAACTATGCTGACGGTGAAAAAAGGTATATACTGGCTCCACAAGGGTTAGAAGTGGGTATGTCTGTAATCAGTGGAATTGCTGTAGCTCCTGAAGTGGGTAATGCGCTAATGATGAAGAACATGCCTTTGGGTACTAATCTTCACAACATTGAGATGCAGCCTGGACAAGGTGGTAAAATTGCACGCAGTGCTGGTACGTCTGCTCAATTAACCAACAAGGAAGAAAAATATGCGGTTTTAAAAATGCCATCTGGCGAATTAAGAAAAGTATTAATCAATTGTTTTGCAACGGTTGGGGTACTTTCTAATTCAGACCACAGTTTGGAGAGCATGGGTAAAGCAGGTAGAAACCGTTGGAAAGGTATTCGTCCTCGCACAAGAGGTGTTGCCATGAACCCGGTTGATCACCCGATGGGTGGTGGTGAGGGTAGGGCATCAGGTGGACACCCACGTAGCCGTACCGGTAAGTATGCAAAAGGTGAAAAAACAAGAACGCTTGGTAAAGGAAGCGACAAGTTGATCATCCAGCGCAAGAATGGTAAAAAGTTGGCGAAATAATAATTTAGAAAAGAACACATAACAAGAAAACAATATTATGGCTCGTTCAATTAGAAAAGGTCCGTATGTAGCGGCCAAATTAGAGAAGAAGGTTGAGGAGATGAATGGTGGAAAAACAAAAAGGTCAGTTGTCAAGACATGGAGCCGCAGAAGCACCATTACACCTGATTTTGTTGGTCACACGTTTGCTGTGCACAATGGCAACAAGTTCATCCCTGTGTATGTTACCGAATTTATGGTTGGCCATAAGCTAGGTGAATTTTCACCTACCAGAAACTTCAAAGGGCATTCAAGTAAGAAAGTATAAACAGGTTCTTTTTGGTCTTGACCAACAGAACGGAAAAATAAAAATATGGAAGCAGTAGCAAAATTGAAAAATTATCCAACCTCCCCCCGTAAGATGCGTCTTTTGGCGGATCATATTCGTGGGATGAAAGTTGAACAAGCAGTAGCTATTTTGGAACACCATCCTCAGCACAGTGCAACTCCTTTGCGTAAGCTGGTATTATCCGCTGTAAGCAATTGGAAGCAGAAGAACGAGGCCGGGAGTGTAGAAGCCTTGGTGGTAAAGACGATTTTTGTGGATGGTGCCCGCAGCATTAAGCGAATGCTTCCTGCACCTCAGGGTCGTGCTTACCGCATGCGCAAGCGCAGCAACCATGTCACCGTAATTGTCGATGCAAAAAATTAAGAACATTCAAACTGAATTATAATGGGTCAAAAAACGAATCCAATTGGCAATAGGTTAGGTATCATCCGCGGATGGGAGAGTAATTGGTATGCTAACAAGAAGGATTACGCGAAAAAGTTAATTGAAGACAACAGAATCCGCACCTACCTTAATGTTCGTATCAACAAGGGTGGAATTGCAAAGATTGTGATTGAGCGTACTTTAAACAAGTTGATTATTACCATCCATACTTCAAAGCCTGGTATCATCATTGGTAAAGGTGGTGGAGAGGTTGATAGAATCAAGGAGGAGTTGAAAAAACTTACAGGTAAAGAGGATGTTCAAATCAACATACTTGAGATCCGCAGACCAGAATTGGATGCAACAATTGTTGGTGAAACCATTGCCAAGCAAATTGAGAACCGCATTAACTACAAGCGTGCTATAAAGATGGCGATTGCTTCTACACTTCGTTTAGGGGCAGAGGGTATCAAAATCAAAGTGAGTGGAAGGATTGGAGGTGCTGAGATTGCTCGTTCTGAAGAGATAAAGCAAGGACGTGTTCCTTTGCACACGTTCAGAATGGATATTGATTACGCTTCTTTGTTTGCACAAACGGTGTATGGTAAAGTGGGTATCAAGGTATGGATCTGTAAAGGAGAGGTACTTGCAAAGCGTGATCTTAATCCAAATTTTGTAGGTGGAAAAGCAGAACCAACTGATAGAAGAGAGCCTCGTGCTGGTGGAGACCGTCGCGATGACAGAAGAGGTGGCGGTGGTGGCCGTGACGACAGACGTGGACCAAGAGACCGTAGAGCATAATTAAATTTCATTAAGTGTATTTTTAAACATACGTTAAGATGTTACAACCAAAAAGATCGAAACACAGGAAGGCCCAGAAAGGACGAATAAGGGAAGTGGCGAAGAGAGGAACAACTTTGGCTTTCGGGTCATTCGGACTAAAAGCGATGGAACCAGTGTGGATGACAAACAGACAAATTGAAGCAGCGCGTCAGGCAATGACACGTGCCATGAAAAGAGAAGGTAACGTTTGGATTAGGATTTTCCCTGATAAGCCAATTACCCGTAAGCCACAAGAGGTAAGGATGGGTAAAGGTAAGGGTAACCCTGAATTCTGGGCAGCTGTTGTTGAACCAGGAAGGATCTTGTTTGAATTGGAAGGGGTTACTGAAGAAGTAGCAAAAGAGGCGATGCATCTTGCAGCAGCAAAGCTTCCCATCAAAACAAAATTCATTATCCGTAGGGATCTTGTAGCATAAGGAATAAAGAAAGTTAAACTACTGAAACATGTCAAATAAAGTTGAATTTTTAAAGAGCCTAACATCACTAAGTGATGCAGACATCAAGGCTAAAATCGTGGAGGATGAATTGCGTTTAAAGAAAATGCATTTCGCCCACGCAATTACACCGCTTGAAAATCCAATGAGCATAAGAGCGCTCAGAAAAGATATCTCGAGGTTAAAAACAGAAATTAAAAAGAGAACATTGGCTTAAGCCACTAAAATAAAGTAAATCAATCCTGTTAAGTCAGGAAATAAAATAGAAAAAATGGTTGATAGAAAAATTCGCAAAACCAAAACAGGGGTAGTCCGCAGCGACAAAATGGAAAAAACCATTACAGTTGCCGTTGAAAGAAAGGTAAAGCACCCTATTTATGGAAAATTCGTTAAAAAGACGACCAAGTTCCATGCCCATGATGAGAATAACGAGGCAAAGCCTGGTGATGTGGTAAAAATCATGGAGACAAGACCTTTGAGTAAGACAAAGCGTTGGAGGTTGGTTGAAGTTATCGAAAAAGCAAAATAGGTATTTACGACCGTCTAAAGACACATCGTTAACCACACGGCAGTAGCCGGATAAAATATAAAAAAATGATTCAGCAAGAATCCAGATTGAAGGTAGCAGATAACAGCGGAGCGAAAGAAGTGCTTTGTATCCGTGTATTGGGAAACAGTGGACAGGATTATGCCAAGATTGGTGATAAGATTGTTGTTACTGTTAAGGATGCAATCCCTGCTGGTGGTATCAAAAAAGGTACAGTTGCCAAAGCAGTTATTGTACGCACAAAAAACAAACTTCGCCGTAAGGATGGTTCTTATATTCGTTTTGATGATAACGCAGTAGTTATTCTCAATGCGGCTGATGAACCTAGAGGTACTCGTATTTTCGGCCCAGTTGCCCGTGAACTAAGGGATAAAGGATATATGAAGATTATTTCACTTGCACCCGAAGTGCTTTAATCAGTAAATAACTGCGTTAACAACGTATAAAATAAAGAAGATGAGCAATAGATTTAAGGCCAAATTCAATATTAAAAAAGGAGATACCGTTGTGGTGATCTCTGGTGATGACAAAGACCTCAAAAAGCCCCGTAAAGTTTTGGAAGTAATTCCAGAAAAGTCGAGAGTGCTAGTTGAAGGCGCAAACATCATTACCCGTCACACCAAACCTTCTGCCCAAAATACAAAAGGTGGTTTGATAAAGAAGGAAGCTGCCATGCACATTAGCAATGTAATGCTTTGGGACGCCAAGAAAGAGGAAGCGACCAAAATCAAAAGAACAAGAGAAAACGGTAAACTAGTAAGAATATCTAAAAAGTCAGGGGAGGTTATCAAATAATGAGCACATCTACGTATACACCCAGGTTACATGCGAAATACCACAAGGATGTGGTACCCGCTTTAATGAAGAAATTTGCTTACACTACGGTAATGCAGGTGCCAAAACTGACCAAAATTTGCCTTAACAGGGGCGTAAATGGTGCGGTATCTGATAAAAAGTTGATTGACATCGCTATTGATGAGTTGACCATGATTACTGGACAAAAAGCAATTCCTACACGTTCAAAGAAAGACATCTCAAACTTTAAGTTGAGGAAGCACATGCCAATTGGTGCACGTGTAACCTTACGAGGTGTAAAAATGTTTGAATTTTTGGACAGGTTGGTTGCTGCTTCTCTTCCACGTGTTCGTGATTTCAAAGGGATAAGCGAAAAAGCTTTCGACGGTCGTGGTAATTACACACTGGGCGTAACAGAGCAAATCATTTTTCCTGAAATTGATATCGATAAGGTTACAAAGATTACCGGTATGGATATCACTTTCGTTACTACAGCGAAGAACAATGAAGAAGCTTACGAATTGTTGAAGGAGCTTGGAATGCCTTTCAAAAACAATAAAAAGGATTAAACTCATAACGAATTCGGTGAAAACCGGGTTAACACAACTATAGAAGATTATGGCAAAAGAATCGGTAAAAGCCAGACAAAGGAAAAGAGAGAAAATGGTAGAAAAGTTTGCTGAAAAGCGTGCAGCCCTTAAGGGAGCAGGTGAGTGGCAAGCACTAGACCAACTTCCAAAAAACTCTTCAAAAGTCCGTTTAAAAAACAGATGTCAACTAACAGGTCGTCCTAAAGGTTACATGAGGTTCTTCGGACTTTCTAGGGTGATGTTCCGCGAAATGGCACTTTCTGGAAAAATCCCAGGCGTGAAAAAAGCGAGCTGGTAAATTGAACGAATTAGTAAACAAAATTTTAAACCTAAATAATTCCGTTCAACCGGAACTAAACAGGAAATAACATGACAACAGATCCAATCGCAGATCTTCTGACAAGGGTCAGAAATGCACAGATGGCAGGACATAGAATCGTAGAGATTCCAGCTTCTAACTTGAAGAAGAGAATCACGGAGATCTTGTATAACCAAGGTTATATCTTGAAATACAAGTTTGAGGACGATAGCAAACAAGGCGTTATTAAAATTGCCTTGAAGTATGATGCCACAACCAAAGAGCCTGCAATCAAAACCATGGAACGTGTATCTCGTCCGGGTTTGAGACAGTATGCCAAGCCCGCTGAATTCAGAAGAGTGAAGAACGGATTGGGTGTTGCCATCCTTTCTACTTCAAAGGGTGTAATGACTGACAAAGAGGCCAAAGCTCAAAATGTAGGCGGAGAAGTACTTTGCTACATCTATTAAAATAAATCCTTCCAACCGGGAGTTTTGGATTGTGCACTAAGTTTTCTATACGGAACTGAAACCATCCAAAAACATACGGTAAGGAATAAAAACAAATACTATGTCTCGTATAGGTAAAAAATTAATTGAACTTCCAGCAGGCGTAACATTAACTGTTGACGCTGCTAATGTAGTAACTGTAAAGGGTCCTAAAGGACAGCTTAAGCAGTCGATTGATCGCGACATCACGCTTTCAATAGAAGGTTCTACAGTGGAAGTTAAACGTCCAACTGATCAAATCAGACACCGTGCTTTGCATGGCTTATCTAGGGCGTTGGTGAACAACCTCGTTGTTGGTGTAACCACAGGTTTCAAAAAAGAACTGGAATTGGTTGGTGTGGGTTATAAAGCATCTAATCAAGGCAATATCCTTGATCTTTCTTTGGGATATTCTCACAATATTGTTTTTGAAATTCCTAGTGAGCTCAAAATACATACCACCCAAGAAAAAGGGGATAATCCAAGGATTTTTCTTGAGGGAAGCGATAAGCAGTTGGTTGGACAAGTAGCTGCAAAAATTAGAGGATTAAGGAAGCCTGAACCGTACAAAGGAAAGGGTGTGAAATACAAGGGTGAATACATCCGTCGTAAAGCAGGTAAAGCAGCAGGCAAATAATTTTAAATAACTCCTGGCAGCATCAGGACAAACTATAAGCAATGAACGTAAAAGCATTAAGAAGACAAAGGATCAAGTACACGATCCGTAAGAAAATTTCGGGAACCGCACAATTACCAAGATTGAGCGTATTTAGAAGCAACAAAGACATTTATGCACAAATGATTGATGATGTCAACGGAAATACCCTTGCATCTGCATCATCTCTCGATAAAGACATTGCAGCACAAAAAGGTACCAAGACTGAAAAGTCAAAGATGGTAGGTGAGGCAGTTGCAAAAAAAGCTGTCGCATTGGGTCTTGCGTCTTGTGTTTTTGATCGCGGAGGTTTCCTTTATCATGGAAGAATCAAAGCTGTTGCTGAAGGTGCACGTGAGGGAGGTCTTAAGTTCTAATCTGTTTCATTCAAACTAATATATCAATAGATGTCAAAAGTAATTTATACCAAAGTCAAAGCCGGAGATCTAGAGTTGAAGGAGAAAGTAGTTTCTATCAATCGCGTTGTGAAAACAACAAAAGGTGGTAGGGCGTTTAGCTTTTCAGCACTGGTAGTTGTTGGTAACGAACAGGGTGTAGTTGGTCACGGACTTGGTAAGGCCAAGGAAGTACAACAGGCTATAACCAAAGGCATTGAAGATGCGAAGAAGAACCTAATCAAGGTGCCTGTGATGAAGGGAACTATCCCGCACGATCAGTATGCAAAAGAGGGCGCTTCTAAAGTGTTGATCAAGCCAGCCGCTCATGGTACTGGTGTAATCGCCGGAGGAAGTATGCGTTCAGTTCTTGAAAGTGTTGGAATCACAGACGTTTTGGCTAAATCTTTGGGTTCTGCCAATCCTCAGAATGTTGTGAAAGCAACTTTCAAAGCACTTGCAATGCTTCGTGAGCCAATTCAAATTTCCAAAACAAGGACCATCGGATTGAAAAGAGTTTTTAACGGCTAATCGCTCAGATAGCAAACATCATTAACAAAAAATCCCCTGCGGGTTTCAATATGAAAAAGGTAAAAATCACAAAAGTAAAAAGTGTTATTGATCGTCCAGAACGTCAAAAGCGTACCATGGAAGCACTGGGTTTGCGTAAAGTAAACGCTTCAGTTGAAGTGGAAGCTACCGCTCAAATCCTGGGTATGGTCAAAAAAGTTCAACACCTTGTAAAGGTGGAAGAAATCTAGGCATTTCCCTGAATGTCTTTTTTAATTAATTATTTACGAGTGGTCTTAGGGGACTGCGTTGAGTAAAAAAAGTATCATGAAATTACACACTTTAAGACCTGCAAAAGGCGCAACAAAAAAAGAAAAGAGAATTGGACGTGGTGAAGCATCCGGACATGGTGGAACTTCTACCAAAGGTAATAAAGGTGGACAGAGCCGTGCAGGTTACAAGTCTAAAAGACACCATGAAGGTGGTCAGATGCCCATCCAAAGACGTATTCCTAAGGTTGGATTCAAAAACATCAATAGGGTTGAATACAAAGTTTTTAATCTCGGACAAGTTGAAGAATTGGTTGCCAAATATGGCATAACTGATTTCAGCATGGAAAATCTTTATATCAATGGTTTAGTAAACCGTACCGCTAAGGTAAAAATCTTGGGTAACGGAACCATTACTTCAAAGGTTAATTTCAAAGTGAACGCCATCAGCGAAAAAGCCAAGACAATTGTTGAAGCAGCTGGTGGGTCTGTTGATATCATCAAATAATTTCCGATATTTAACTGCTAACACAATGCAGAATAAAGGACTAAAAAGTTACCAGTGAAGAAATTCATTCAAACACTTAAGAACATCTGGAGCATAGAGGATCTGAAATCAAAAATAGGAGTTACTCTTTTGCTCATTCTTGTGTACCGTTTTGGTGCCCACGTAGCCCTCCCGGGTATTGATCCAAACAAACTTGATTTGCAAAGTGCTAAATCGGGATTACTTGGTTTGTTCGATACATTTGCAGGTGGTTCTTTCTCTAATGCTTCAATTTTGGCCTTGGGAATCATGCCCTATATTTCTGCATCCATTTTTATGCAATTGATGACCATTTTGGTGCCTCAGATGCAAAAAATTCAAAAGGAAGGGGATAGTGGAAGAAAGAAAATTAACCAGTGGACAAGATACCTTACTGCCCTTGTCACTATTTTCCAAGCCGCTGCTTACGTAGCCTACCTTAGAAATGTGAGTCGAGATGCACTTATAGAATCATACCAACCTTATTTCTGGATATCTACTGTAATTGTTTTAACTGCAGGCACCTTGTTTGTAATGTGGTTGGGTGAAAAAATACAAGATAAAGGATTGGGTAATGGTACTTCTATTATTATCATGGTGGGTATCCTTGCACGTCTACCTCAGTCGTTTTTGGGTGAATTTGCAGCCAAACAAACCCGTGGTGGTGGCGGTTTATTGTTGTTTCTAATTGAAATCGCTTTCTTAATTGTGATTATACTTGGACTCATTCTCTTGGTACAAGGAGTTAGAAAAGTGCCAATCAGTTATGCAAAACAATTGGTGGGTAATCGAGCTGTGGGTGGTGAGCGACAATTTCTCCCATTAAAAGTAAATGCATCTGGTGTAATGCCGATCATTTTTGCTCAAGCCATTATGTTTTTGCCTACTCTTTTCTCATTTACCAATATAGAGTCGGGAAAAGGTATTGCTAGAATCTTCAATGACCCAAGCAATATTTGGTACATGCTTATTTATGTGGTGATGGTTATTGCTTTCACTTTCCTATATACGGCTTTGATTTTCAATCCAAAGCAGATGGCGGATAGCTTAAAACAAAACAGTGGATTCATTCCTGGTGTAAAACCTGGACAGCCTACAGCGGATTATATCGGGCAAGTGATGGATCGCATAACTTTGCCAGGTGCCATATTTCTTGCCATGATTGGTATTCTCCCTGGTATTGCACAACAATTTGGTATAACCCAATCTTTCGCTTCTTTCTTTGGAGGAACTTCTTTACTCATTATGGTAGGTGTTGTGTTAGACACACTACAGCAAATTGAGACCCATCTTCTTATGCGTCAATATGATGGTTTGATGTCTGGTGGCAGGATTCAGGGAAGACAGAGTGCGTTACCCACTTCAATTTAACATGATCCTGATCAAGACGAATGCGGAGGTTGAGCTGATCCGTGAAAGTGCACTTTTGGTAAGTAGTACACTTGCTGAGCTTGCAACCCTTCTCAAGCCAGGTATCACAACAGCCATGTTGGATAAGCACGCGGAAGAATACATATTAGACAACAAAGCTGTACCCTCTTTCAAGAATTACCATGGATACCCCTTTGCTACTTGCATTTCAGTAAACGATGCAGTGGTGCATGGTTTTCCCAATAACAATGAATTAAAAGAAGGCGATCTTGTTTCGATCGATGTTGGGGTTTATAAGAATGGGTACCATGGAGACAGTGCGTATACATTTGGACTCGCTCCCGTGCTGGAGATGCATCAGCTTTTGATGAGCGTAACCAAAGCATCTCTATACCTTGGTCTAGAAAAAGCAATCGCTGGAAATAGGGTAGGTGATATTTCCTTTGCAATACAAGATTTTACAGAAAGAAAACATCATTTTGGTGTAGTGCGTGAATTGGTTGGACATGGTTTGGGAAAGCAATTACACGAAGATCCCCAAGTTCCTAATTATGGTAAGAAAGGAGCAGGTCCTAAGTTGCGCGATAACATGGTTATTGCAATTGAGCCCATGACCAATCTTGGCACACGTGATGTAATTTATGATACGGATGGGTGGACAGTTAGAACCAAAGACGGTAAGTTCTCTGCACACTACGAGCACGATGTTTGTGTAAAACGAGGCAGGGTAGATATTCTATCTAGCTTCGAAAACATTGAGTTAAACGAAAAAAACAATACACTACTTTTTAGCAACTACTGATCTTTTGCATTTTACATCAATCGGAAATATTAACTTTATCCGATGCAAAAGATATTTTTGTTTTTATTGTTGCCGGTTATAGGCTTTTCCCAATCTGCTTCTGTATTGAAAGTGAGAGCGTACAGACAATCCAATGAACACGAACTCATTAGTGATTACAGACAATTTTTGGGTATTCCCAATGTTGCTTCTGATATTGATAATATCCAACGTAACGCAACGTGGATTATGAATCACATGCGCGCTAAGGGTATTACGCAGGTGCAATTGTTGAATGGGATAACTCCAAATAAACCTCCCGCAGTGTATGGTGAGGTTGTTGTACCAGGCGCAAAAGAAACCATAGTTTTTTATGCGCATTATGATGGGCAACCTGTAGATTCATCAAAATGGCAAACCGGCTTACATCCATTTAGGCCTCAACTCGTAAACGGCTCTGTAGACATGGGAGCACAAATAATTGAATGGCCATCAAAAAATCAGTCCTACAACCCTGAATGGCGAATTTATGGAAGGGGTACCTCAGACGATAAGGCAGGTGTGTACACCATCATCAATGCCTATGCAGCACTACGGGCCTTAAATATTCAACCAACAGTAAACATAAAATTTTTCTTTGAAGGTGAAGAAGAAGCAGGGTCAACACATTTGCATGAAATCTTTGAACAGCATAAGAAGCTGTTGGAAGGTGATGTGTGGGTAATTTGTGATGGGCCGGTGCATCAATCGGGTACCAAGCAAGTGGTATTTGGTGTTAGAGGTGATACCCATTTAGAACTTACTGTTTTTGGTCCCAAACGCCCTTTGCATTCCGGGCATTATGGTAACTGGGTTCCAAACCCTGCGATGGAACTTTCTAGGTTGTTGGCCAGTATGAAAAACGACAAGGGTGAGGTTACGATCAAAGGGTTTTATGATGATGTGATTCCTTTAAGCGAGGCTGAAAAAAAAGCATTGTCTAGCGTGCCATCAGTAGAAGAACAGTTAAAGAAAGAATTGGGCATACGCAAGCCAGAAAGAACGGAATCTTTAAATGAAACATTGAATCTACCTTCCCTCAACATCAATGGTATTCAAAGTGCAGGTGTTGGAAAGCAATCTGCGAATGTGATACCTACCAAAGCAATTGCGTCTATCGACTTGAGGTTGGTTGCTGGAAATGATTGGGAGAGACAACAACAAAAAGTAATTGACCATATCAATAGTATGGGATTTTTTGTAACCTATTCGGAACCCACTGATCAAGAGCGTGCAACCCATGACCGTATTTGTATGGTAAAAAAATCAGATGGTTACAACGCACAAAAAACGCCAATGGATAACGTTATGGCACAAAGGATTGTAAAAGCAGTAGCCTCCGCACTGTCTAGTCGGCTTATTGAAATGCCAACACTGGGAGGCAGTTTGCCTTTGTTTATTTTTGAACAAAAATTAAAAACACAACCAGTAACTATTCCCATTGCAAACCACGACAATAACCAACATGCCGAAAACGAAAATATTCGAATTCAAAACCTGTGGGATGGGCTGGAGATTTTTGTATCAGTCATGCTATTGCACAAATGACAAGAAGAAAAAAATTAATAGTTATAGGAGGAGGAGCCTCTGGATTTTTTTGCGGAGTTAATGCTGCAAGATTACACGAAGATCTTGAAGTAGTGATTTTGGAAAAAACGACAAAATTGCTTTCCAAGGTAAAAGTAAGTGGTGGAGGAAGATGCAATGTTACCCATGCATCTGAGGAAGTAGAAGACATGTTGCATGCTTATCCAAGAGGAATGCGCTTGTTAAAAAAAACGTTGTATCAGTTTTCTCCTATCGATACAATTCATTGGTTTGAAGAAAGAGGAGTAACGTTGAAAGAGGAAGCCGATGGCAGAATGTTTCCAGTGTCTAACAATTCAAAAAGCATCATCGACTGTTTACTGGGAGAAGCATCGAAACATGCAGTTAAGATAAACACCAGCATGGAAGTGATTTCTATTGTTAAAACAGTAGATTATTTTCTTTTAGAAGTGGAAGATGTGAATAAAGTAAAAATAGAGGTAGCTGCAGATTATGTATGTATTGCATCAGGGGGGTATCCCAAACTCTCTGGATTTGATTGGCTTAGTTCAATTGGTCATTCCATTTCTGAACCAGTCCCTTCTCTTTTTACATTTAATATTCCTGATAAAAAACTTCATGCATTGATGGGTGTTTCCGTGAAGCATGCTGTTGTGAAGATTCCATTCTTAAAAGTGGTTGAAGAAGGACCGCTGCTAATTACACATTGGGGGTTAAGCGGACCAGCAGTGTTGAAGCTATCTTCTAGATGTGCGCGGGATTTGCGCAAGATGAATTATGAGTTTGATTTACATGTAAACTGGTTGCCAGACTACCACGAGAGTGCGGTGCTGGACTATTTAAAAGGGTACAAGCACAGCACAAAAGGACCTATTGGAACTAAGCAGGGGTTTGGATTGGTGTCGAGGCTTTGGGATTATTTGCTCACACGCTCAACTATAGACCCAACTATAGACTGGGGTAATCTCACCCATGCCCAGTTGGTTTTACTTTCAAAAACATTGTGTAGTGATTTTTATCAGGCAAAAGGGAAGACTACCTTTAAAGAGGAGTTTGTTACTGCTGGTGGAATTGTATTACAAGAGATAGATGCTAATACAATGGAAAGTAAAAAGGTGAAGGGTTTGTATTTTGCTGGAGAAGTAATGGATGTTGATGGAATAACGGGAGGGTATAACTTTCAACATGCATGGACAAGTGGGTGGATTGTTGCTAATTCCATAACTTAGAAGTAGAACCAACGACCACTTTTTATGCAAACCAATTCCCGTAGAAATTTTATCCGTTTGTTTTCGGGTGCTGCAACCACTCTGCCTTTTTTATATGCAGTAAATCCAACTTTTGGAAGATCCGCAGAGGAGATGAAAAAAACGTTGGATACTGCTCCACCTTCTGCGTTTGCACAGGATGAAGATTTTTGGGGTTGGATTAGAGAAGCATATACTGTGAGTGCAAATATCATAAACTTAAACAATGGCGGTGTTGCACCACAACCGAAGGTTGTACAAGACGCACACATAAGGTATTACCAATATGCGAATGAAGCGCCATCATATTACATGTGGCAAATACTTGATCAAGGTCGAGAACCCTTGAGGGAAAAGCTTGCATCACTTTGCGGATGTGATAAAGAAGAAATTGCAATTAATAGGAACGCTACAGAAGGATTGAATACTGTTATTTTTGGACTGAACTTAAAAGCGGGTGATGAGGTAGTACTTACCAAGCAAGATTACCCAAACATGATCAATGCATGGAAGCAAAGAGAAAAGCGTGATGGAATAAAATTGGTCTGGCTTGATTTACCACTGCCCATGGAAAGCGATGATGAAATAGCTGCCTTCTATTCAAAAGCCTTTTCGAACAAAACCAAGGTGGTGATGGTTACCCATTTGATTAACTGGACGGGTCAGATCATGCCAGTTAGAAAAATCGCAGATGCGGCTCATGCGAGAGGAATAGAAGTGATTGCAGATGGGGCACATACATTGGCGCATTTTGATTTCAAAATTGAGGATTTGGGTTGCGATTATTTTGCTTCTTCTTTACACAAATGGTTAAGTGCACCATTTGGAAGTGGGTTGTTGTATATTAAAAAAGAGAAGATTAAAAATATTTGGGCGCTGCTTTCCAATAACGAACCAGACGGACCGGATATACGTAAATTTGAATCATTAGGAACCCGCTCATTTGCTTCAGAGATGGCCATTGGTTCGGCAGTCGATTTTCATGATGTGATGGGTAATAAAAGAAAAGAAGAACGTTTACGGTTTTTGAAAAATTACTGGGTAGACCAAATTAAAGATTTGCCAAAAGTAAGTTTCAATCAGCCAAAGACAAAGCACCTTACTTGTGCTATAGCAAGCGTTGCGATTGAAGGAAAAAAACCAGAAGAAATTTCAAGTGAGTTATTTAGTAAACACAAGATCCATACGGTGGCCATCAATTGGGAAAATATTCATGGTGTTCGGATTACCCCCAATGTGTACACCTCCCTAAAAGACCTGGATAAATTGGCATCTGCCCTCAAAAAAATGGCTGTTTAGCGCTTAACCAGCCATAAATCTTATTTTTTTTGGCAAGATGGACCCAAATGGGGTAAAAAAGCACCAATTTAATGTGAAGAAATCAGGATTTCCGCTACCTTTGCCGTCCCCAAATCAAGCTGACAAATCAGCTTGAAATACAAACAAAAGGAGGACATAAATAGTGGAAGAAAACACAACACTAACTAGCCCAGCAGTCTCAGCCCACGATGATTTCGATTGGAGCGTAGACAAAAGAAATGTCTCTCGTTACAATAACGAGGAGCAACTAAAATTTGATGCCGTATACGAAGGCACATTCAAGCAAATCACTGACGGTGAAATGGTTCAAGGTATTGTCGTAGGCGTTACCAAAACCGACGTAGTGATTAACATTGGTTTCAAAAGTGATGGTCTTGTTTCGTTAAACGAATTCAGAGACATTCAAGGTTTGAAAACAGGTGATGTGGTTGAAGTAATGGTTGTTGAAAAAGAGGACAGGGAAGGTCATTTGCATTTGAGCCGCAAGCAAGCCCGTATCACTCGTGCTTGGGAGCGTATTGTTGACATGCATAAGACTGGTGAAGTTGTTACAGGATATGTTACTAGTAAAACCAAAGGCGGTCTAATTGTAGACATCCTTGGAATGGAAACATTCCTACCAGGATCACAAATTGATGTGAAGCCTGTAACGGACTACGATCAATTCGTAGGCAAGTCAATGGAATTCAAGGTGGTGAAGATCAACGAAATGATTAAAAATGCCGTTGTATCGCACAAAGCCCTCATTGAAAGTGACATCGAAGCACAACGTGCTGAGATTATGGGTAAACTTGAAAAAGGTCAGGTACTTGAAGGAACCATTAAAAATATCACTGATTTCGGAGCATTCCTTGACCTAGGTGGCGTTGATGGTTTACTTTATATCACAGATATCAGTTGGGGCCGCATCAATCACCCTTCAGAGGTATTGAAGCTCGACCAAAAGTTGAATGTTGTTGTTCTTGATTTTGATGATGAGAAGCGGAGAATAAGCCTTGGCTTGAAGCAATTAACTGCTCATCCATGGGATACTCTTTCAGCTGACATTGTTGAAGCTGCTAATGTAAAAGGTAAAGTGGTTAATATTGAAGATTACGGTGCGTTCCTTGAGATCACGCCAGGTGTTGAAGGTCTTGTACACGTGAGTGAAATCACTTGGGCAAATACTCCAGTAAACGCAAAAGAATTTTTCAAATTAGGAGACGAGTATGAAGCTAAAGTGGTAACACTTGATAAAAATAGCAGAAAAATGAGTCTCTCAATCAAGCAACTTTCTTTAGATCCTTGGAGCAAAATAGAAGACAAATTCCCAGTTGGAAGCCGTCACAATGGTCTTGTAAAAAATATCACTCCATACGGAGTGTTTGTTGAATTACAGCCAGGCATTGGTGGTATGATTCACATCAGCGATCTTAGCTGGATGAAGCGTTTCAATCATCCTTCTGAGTTTACCAAGTCTGGTAGCCACATTGATGTGATGATTTTGAACATCGATAAAGAAAACAGGAAGCTACAACTTGGACACAAACAGTTGGAAGAAGATCCTTGGAATACACTTCAAGAAACCTTTGCAATCGGTTCTGTACATGAAGGAACTGTAACTAAGAAGGACGATAAAGGTGCTGTTGTTCAGTTGCCTTACGGTCTTGAAGGTTTTGCGCCAGCACGACATCTTGTAAAAGAAGATGGTAAAACTGTAGGTGCAGATGAAACCATTCAATTTGTTGTTATCGAATTCGATCGCAACGAAAAGAGAATCGTTCTTAGTCACGCTCGCATTTGGGAGCAAGTGATTGCAGAAGAAAAAGAAGCAATTGTTAAGGAGAAGAAAGCTGACGCAGTTAAAACCAAAAAAGCTGTTAAGGACGTTCAAAACAAAGTGGAGAAATCAACTTTGGGAGACCTTGGCGTACTTGCTGAACTCAAAAAGAAAATGGAAGGAGGAGAGTAATCTTTTCTTAGTTGAAAATAGAAAGTCCCAATCATTTGATTGGGACTTTTTTTTATAACAACTTTAAAAGTGTTTCGTTACTCATAGAATCAAGTGAAGCAAGCTTTAAGTCTGCAAGATTCCATTTTGTTTCGTTGAACTGATCTGGGTGGGGTACTACAACACATTTCATTCTTGCAGCTTTTGCCGCAATTAAACCATTGAAAGAATCTTCAAAGCAGAGACATTCAACAGGTTGGCTATTGAGTGCCAATGCGCAGTTAATAAATACTTGTGGATGCGGTTTTCCAAAGGGCAGGTGTTCTGCAGAACATACAACAGTAAATTCATTTTGTAATCCAGTTTTTTCTAATACTGCATGTATAAGTGAGAGTGGCGAAGAGCTGGCCAAACCTATTTTTAAATTGGCTTTTTTTACGCTTTCAATAGCCAATTCAACACCTTTCATTGTAGTTCCTTTTTCAAAAACTTTGCCTATTACGCGGCTGGTGATATCCGCTTCTGTTTCTTGTAGGTGCATTAAATCAATGTTGAATTTGCCAAGCCAGTATTCTAAAAATTCTTTTGTTCTCAAACCAGTTGAAGCGTAGTATTCGGTATGCCCTATATGAATATCGAATTTTGCCAGACTTTCCAATGCTGCTTCATACCATAATGGTTCTGAATCAATCAGCAACCCATCCATGTCAAATATTACAGTAGTCGTTTTCATTAATTTTTATTAAAAATAATTCAATAACAAATGCAAAATCTCATTTTAGTAAAGTGGATTGAGTATTGATAAAAAGTGACTTTATATTTGAATTTATTCCTATCTTGATAATATGTTGGTTGACAAGCTTAAGGAATTCAAGTTGATTCGAAAGCTGTTTTATGCAGTTGTTGGGATTATTACTTATCCGGGTCTCGCAATAATAAATAGAATCAAGATTACTGGGACAGAGTTCTTGTCACAGTTACCTAAGCAGAATGTTTTATTTGTGAGTAATCACCAGACTTACTTTGCAGACGTGATGGCTTTCTTGCATGTTTTTTGTGCTGTAAAATGGCGAAAGATGAACAGACTAGGGATGCCCTATTACTTGCTCAATCCATTTGTCAACGTTAATTTTATTGCTGCAGAAGAAACTATGAAAGACAACTTGCTTACTAAGCTTTTTACGCTGGCAGGCGCAGTTACAATCAAAAGGACCTGGCGTGCTGGTGGAAAGGACATTAAGCGGGAAGTGGATGCAGGTGATTATACCAAGATTTATGAAGCCCTAAGAAAGCGATGGGTCATTACTTTCCCTCAAGGCACAACAAAACCTTTTGCACCGGGAAGAAAGGGAACTGCGCACATTATTAAGGAACTGAATCCTATTGTTGTACCAGTTGTGATCAATGGTTTTTGGAGAGCCTTTAATAGAAAGGGTTTAAGATTTAAGAAGAAAGGAACATTATTGTCTATTCGTTTCAAGCAACCCATTCATTTTGATCCTAGTCTAAATATTGATGAAATTCTTGAACAAATCATGGATGCAATCGAACAGAGTAAGCAATTCATGATGAGTGATAAGCACCATATCGAGGGGGCTCCTGTTTAAGTTTTATTCATGGGTGAACAAGGCTTTCAATTCTGTTGCATCTTCTGGTCTCATTTTTTTTGCCAGAATGAGTCTCAGCTGTCTTCTTCTTAATGCGCCATCAAAGATTTTTTTCTCTTCTTCATTTTCGGGAATAAGTGCTGGGACAGGCCTCGGTTTTCCATTGGCATCAATTGCTACAAAAGTTAAGTAAGCTTCATTGCTTCTGTATTTGTATTGTTGAGTAAGATCTTCTCCCCAAACTTTGATGTGAATTTCCATTGAAGTATTGAATGAACGGGAAACCTGTGCTTCGATATGTACTACATGTCCGAGTTTTATTGCTGCTTCAAAAGAAATATTGTCAACAGACACTGTTACGCAAGAAAAATTACAATGTTTTCCGGCTGCAATCCCTGCTGCTATATCCATCCAATACATCAATCTTCCTCCCATCAAGGAGCCATAAAAATTGGTATCATTGGGCAACACGAGCTCAGACATATTCACTTTTGTTTCAGATGCTTTTTTTTCTTTCATTGTTTAAAATTTAAATCACAAATTTTTCGGCCGCTAAAAGATAGGTTGGATCGATATCTGCGCCTATACCCGGCGTTTCATCCAGTTCTAGAAAATAATTATTGTATCTCGCACCTCCAATAACTGGATCATAGAGGTGTCCTAATAAACAGGTATCAAGATCGTAAAATTGCAGGTTGTTGTTGGCCATGGCAAGATGCACTTTTGCTGTGAGTGCTAAGCGACTTTCTACCATACCTCCGAGCATGCAGGGCATGTTGTATTTAGCTGCAGTATTTGCTATTTTAATCGCTTCCAAAATTCCTCCGGATTTAGCAAGTTTGATGTTGATGAAATCACAACTCTTGCTCTTGATTAAACGTTCAGCATCGTAGTGGTCAAAAACACTCTCATCTGCCATAATAGGGACTTTCACTTTTGATTTCAGCTCAGGCAATAGCGGATCATATTTCTTATGCATAGGCTGCTCGCAAAATTGGATATCAAATGAGGCAATGGCTTCCAGTGTTTTCAATGCTGTAGGATAGTCCCAACCTTGGTTGGCGTCTGCTCTTAATTTGATTGATGGTCCAACAGCGGCTCTTATTTTTTGTATCCTTGTAATATCTTCTGCACCGTTTTTTCCCAACTTGATTTTAATAATCTTTACACCCTGTGTTACAAATGCTGCAGCTGTTTCTGCCATTTTTTCTGGCGTGTTGATACCAATGGTGAGGTCTGTTTGAATTTCCTTCTTTGCCCCACCCAAAAACGCGTATAAGGGTTGGTTAGCAGCTTTTGAGGCAATATCATACAATGCCATATCAAAAGCACTTTTTATTGTTTTGTTGAAAGCAATAAAAGCATCCAATTCATTCAATCGCTCTTCAATCTCTAGCGGGTTTTTCCCAATCAATAATTTTGCCAATTGATTGCCAACATACATGCAAGTATCCTGTGTTTCACCAACCAACATGGGGAAAGGGCTACATTCTCCTACACCGGTAATTCCATGGTTGGTGTGTACACGTAAATAGACATTTTCTGCTGCATAACAGGTCTCAGTGGCTATCACAAATGGCTCCATGGGGATGGTGAGTCGGAATAGCTCTATTGAGGTTATTTTCATGGTAGCAGGAGCTTAATTTCGATGACTAAGTTACTGTTTCCAGCTCATTATCCAGCTTTTTGAAAAAAGCATTGGCAGCGTGGATATGGTCGTTTTGTTTTTGGGCTGACATTTTATCAAAGGTATGTACCAGCATGCCCAGTCTTGGGTTTTTTAAGAAAAACTGCCTTTGTTTATGCATGAAGTTCCAAAATAAACTATCCCATATAAAATGCCAGGTATCTTGGGCATCCGTTTTTTCTTTTTTATAATCACTCATTTTGAAAAGGTAATTGCTGCCACTGATATAGGGCTTGGTGGTAATGGTTCCGCCATCAGCAAACTGGGTCATGCCATACACATTTGGAACCATCACCCAATCATAGGCATCCACAAACATTTCCATAAACCAACGGTGCACTTCATCAGGGTCAAATTCACAAAGCAAGAAAAAATTTCCCAATACCATTAATCTTTCAATGTGGTGGGCATATCCTGATTTAAGGATTTTTTTTATAACATCATCAATTGGGGGAATGCCAGTTGTGCCGTTGTAAAAGGAGCTGGGTATTTTTCGCTTGAATCCCCAAAAGTTTTTAGTTCTTTGTATGTTTCCATTTAATAGATAGGTAGCACGTATATATTCTCTCCATCCTACAATCTGGCGAATAAATCCTTCAGTTGAGTTCAACGGGATATTGTGTTTACTTGCATAGGAAATAGCTTCATCTACCACCTCTCTTGGAGTAATGAGTCCAATGTTAATGCTGGGAGAAAGTAAACTATGAAAAATGAAATGTTCTTCTTTGGCAATTGCATCCTCGTATTCTCCAAAATGATGAAAGCGGGTGGTGAGAAAATGCTGTAAGTTGTCCAACGCCTGCTTTCTTGTCCAAGCCCATGGAAACTGGCCTGGCATGAATTCAGTTGATCCAGGGTTATTTGCAAATTCCAGTTCTACGTCTTTATGTGCTTTTTGCAAATGGTTATCCGATGCTGGGAAAATTGGTACAGGGATTACTACCTCTTTTGGTAGTTTTTTTCGATTGTCTGCATCGAAGGTCCATTTTCCACCCAGGGGTGTTTTGTTTTCCTCCAAAAGCAGGTTTAATTTCTTTCTTTGGTAGATATAGAAATCCGTTTGATGGTATTGTTTTTTGCCTTTAAAAAAATCATCTATTTCTTGTAAGCCCGTGAGGAAGTCGGGCCCTTCAATCCATTCAATATTTATTTTATTTTTTTTCGCAGATTGGTCAACACGCCTCTTAAGCAACGCATCATTAGGAAAACAAGATTTGGCCTTGGTGACACCTAATTTTCCTAGGTGTTTCATCAGTTGGTCAACAGCGGCATTTTTGTCATTCGATTCAATATAAGTAACAATGTTCTTTTTTTCTCTAAGCGCTGATGCATAGGCCTGCATACTTGCTTTGTGTAAGACAATTTTTTGTTTATGGAAAAGAAATTGTTTGAAGAATAGCTCTTCTTCTACCATGTATACAGGAATGTTACTGTCTATTGCAGGATGGTTATGGAAAAGTTGGTGGGGAAAAATCAAAGAAACTTTCATAGTCCATAAAACAATTTTTCTTTTGGAATGTTTAAAAATAAAATAAGCAAATGGAAAAACTCACAGCAAAGAAAGTGGTGGTAACTGGAGCGACTGGCGGAATTGGAAGACAGTTGGTGAAATTGTTGCATCAGAGTGGCGCAGAAGTTTTTATAACTGGCAGAAACGCTGAAAAATTAAATGAAATTGTTGTTGAGTTTGGATTAAGGCCAACTCATTTTTTTGCAGCGGACATAAGCAATACGGAACAGATGGAGGCTTTTGGAAAGAAAGTGCATGCTGAGATGGGTACGCCAGATATACTTATTAACCTTGCTGGAATAGGAATTATTAAATCAATGGATCACCTTACTGCAGAAGAGTTTTCAAGATCATTAAATACCAATTTATTGGGGACTTTCTTGTTTGTGAAAACTTTTCTTCCAGCCATGAAGGAAGTAAAAAAAGGATTAATTATAAATGTGCCTGGGGTATTGGGGAAAGTGCCTATGGCAGGTGCTGCAGCCTACTCGGCTAGTAAGTATGGTATTGTAGGAATGATGCAAAGCGTGAGGGAAGAGTTAAAAAGAACCGAGATAAGAATTACCAACCTGTTTCTTGGTGGTGTAGATTCACCATTCTGGGATACGATTGATTTGAAAGTGCAAAAAGACAAAATGATTCGGGAAGAAGAAGCCGCTAGATCTATTTGGTTTCTTTGTCAGCAACCTGCCAGTGGTGTTGTAAGTGAAATGGTTTTACAACCGTTTAATCACCAGGCCATCTAACTAAAGCATAGTTCCTTTTAAGAACAGGTAGGCGCAATTAAAATAGATAATTACTCCGGTAACATCAACCAGCGTTGCAACGAATGGGGCGGATGACACTGCAGGATCAGCTCCGAGTCTCTTTAGTACGATGGGCAACATTGATCCGGATATGGTACCAAACATCACCACTCCAATGAGAGATACGCCCACTACTGTTGCAATCAATAGATAGTGAACACCGTAAACTTCGGGAAAGATTTGTGACCAAAGTACCACCCTCATAAACCCAATCAATCCGAGAACGGTTCCAAGCATAATGCCAGAAATGATTTCTCGTTTCATAACACGCCACCAGTCCGCTATTGTTACTTCTCCAACTGTTAGGGCTTGTATGATTAAAGAGGATGCCTGAGAGCCCGTATTGCCTCCACTCGAAATAATTAAGGGTATAAATAGGGAAAGAATAAGTGCTTTTTCTAGCGCCAATTCATAACTGGCCATTGCGGTTGCTGTAAGCATTTCACCGAGGAAAAGAACAATGAGCCAACCAACTCTTTTTTTGAAAAGGTTAAAAATAGATATTTCGAGGTAGGGTTCTTCCAGTGCTTCGGTACCTCCCATCTTTTGCATATCCTCGCTGAACTCTTCATTGGCCACCCAAAGTACATCATCAATCGTTACAATACCCAACAGGATGTTGTTGTTGTCTACTACTGGAAGTGCCACGCGGTTGTTCATTTTGAAAACCTGGTTGGCCTTTTCTTGGTCGTCGTATACGTTTAGTTCAATATAGCGCCCATCGGTGAGTTCACTTACCAAACGGTCTGTTGGCGACAACAGAAATTCTCTGATTCTTACATCGTCTACCAACTGACCTTGGTCGTTGATTACATAAATAACATCAATGGTCTCTGATTCTTGTCCAACTTCTCTAATATGTTCCAAAACCTCTGCTATAGTCCAATCTGCTTGTACAGATATATAATCAGGCGTCATAAGCCTGCCAACACTGTATTCTGGATATCCCAAAAGTGATAATGTGATTTTTCTCTCTTCTGGGTTCAGCAGTTTGATCAACTCCCTCACTACACTGGTGGGAAGTTCTTCCAAAAAGGAAGTACGGTCATCTGCGGGTAATTCATTTAATAAGGCTGCAGTCTTGAGGGGTTGCAATTCATGAATGATGGTCTTTTGTGTACCCAATTCAAGAATTTTGAAAGCGCCCGCAGCCCGATGTACGGAAAGTGCAGCTACAATTTCTGTGGCAGATTCTTCATATTCTTCAATCAGTTCGGCTACATCGCTGATGTTCAGGTTGTTCACAAACTCATGCATACTCATTTTGTTCTCATCCGCTTGGATAAGTTCAAATTGCTCTTGTATGCTTTGGTTGTTTGCAACCTGGGTCATTGTGTATAATTTAAGCTAAATTAATCATAGTTTATTACGCTACAATATTAACTTATCTCAAACCGAAGACAGGCATAAACAAGCTACATTTTCATTAATTTCGTATAAACATTTGACATGCCCAAACAAGATCTTTTTGATTCTCCTGATTATTTTGCAGTGGATGCATTGCTTACAGAGGAGCATTTGATGATTAGGTCTGCGGTTCGCGATTATGTGAAGCAATCCATTTCTCCCATCATTGAGGAAGCTGCACAAGCAGCTAAATTTCCCATTCATATCGTTAAAGAGATGGGTGCATTGGGTTGTTTTGGTCCTACTGTATCCACAAAATATGGAGGAGCTGGACTAGACCATATCAGTTATGGATTAATGATGCAAGAATTGGAAAGGGGTGACAGTGGGGTGAGGTCTACTGCCAGTGTACAAGGTTCTTTGGTAATGTATCCCATTTATAAATATGGTAGTGAAGAGCAAAAAAATAAATACTTACCCAAATTGGCTACTGGGGAGTGGTTGGGTTGCTTTGGTTTAACGGAAGCCGACCATGGCAGCAACCCCGGGGGTATGCTCACCAATTTAAAGGCGAGTGGGGATCATTTTGTTTTGAATGGCAGCAAGATGTGGATCAGCAATGCGCCTTATGCTGATGTGGCTGTCGTTTGGGCAAAAGACGATCAAGGAGATGTGGTGGGTGTTATTGTTGAGAAAGGAATGCAGGGATTTAGTGCGCCTGAGATACATGGGAAGTGGAGCCTTAGGGCATCTGCAACAGGGGAGCTGGTATTTGAAGATGTAAAAATTCCCAAAGAAAATATTTTACCTGGTGTAAAAGGATTGAAAGGTCCACTTTCCTGCCTTACCAAAGCAAGGTTTGGAATTGCATGGGGAGCAGTGGGGTTGGCTATGGATTGTTATGATACTGCATTGCGTTATGCAAAAGAACGGCAACAATTTGGTAGACCAATTGCAGGGTTTCAGCTACAGCAAAAAAAATTGGCTGAAATGCTCACTGAAATCACGAAGGCACAGTTGCTCAATTGGCGGATGGCGGTCTTAATGGATGAGGCGAAGGCAACCCCTGGACAGGTGAGCATGTGTAAACGAAATGCCTGTGCTATCGCTCAGGATATTTGCAGAGATGCCCGACAAATCTTGGGTGGAATGGGCATTACAGATGAGTATTCGGTTATGCGGCACATGATGAATCTGGAAAGCGTAATTACCTATGAAGGTACGCATGATATTCATTTACTGATTACTGGTATGGATATTACTGGAATCAATGCTTTTTCATGAATCAGTCCGCGTCTAAAGTAATTTTTTTGATCGGCTTTATGGGTTCAGGGAAATCTCATGGGGGTAAATTGCTATCTAACCGTACAGGATTACCTTTTGTTGATCTCGACGATTGGATTGAGGATAAAGAACAAAGAAACATTACGGCAATTTTCAACCAATCAGGGGAAGCTTATTTTAGAGAAAGGGAGTCAGCTTCCTTGAAGGAAGTGGTTGCTACTTTATCAGCAGGTGCTGTTTTTCAAATGGGAACACAGGTTATTACTGGTATTGTTTCCACTGGAGGTGGAACTCCCTGTTACCATGAGTGTATGAAGTGGATGAATCAACATGGTATTACCGTTTGGTTGAATCCCTTGCCATCTGTTTTGATGCTTCGGTTGTTAAAAGAGAAAGCAAGCCGACCTTTATTGGCTGATTTAAGCGAAAGTGAGTTGAACCTGTTCGTTACATCAAAATTATCAGAAAGAATTTCTTTTTATAGTCAGGCTGCTATTGAGCTTCAAGATGAAGTTGATGTTGAACTACTTATTGAAAAAATAAAACATGCATAGAAGGTTTTTAAAAATTGGCGCTTTGGTATTGGGTATCGCGGTTGTGCTTGGTGCTTTTGGGGCACATTTACTTAAACCCTATTTAAGCGTTGATCTCCTTGCGGGTTACCAAACTGCAACGCTTTACCAAATGGTACATGGGATAGGAATTTTTATTGCAGGGATTCTATATAAGCATTACCACAACAAAAAAATACTGATAGCAGGTCATCTCTTTTTATGTGGAATCTTGTTTTTCTCGGGATCGATCTATCTGAGAGTGGTGATTGGATTTTTTGGCATTAAAAGTTTGGGACTTTTTAATTTAGTTACACCATTGGGTGGTATTTTATTTATGGCAGGGTGGTTGTTGGTGTTTATCTCCATTCCATCTAGTGTGAGTAGGGATAATACCAAAAAAGATGAAGATAATTTGAATTCTTAGAACGGAACTTGTTGAAATTCAAGAGAAATAAAAATGTAATTTTGAATAACCTCCCTTAGGACATCTCTTATTTAATTTGTTGAATATACAATGGGCAACCGACTAAAATCTCCGAAATCGAAAGTAGATGAGGAGGTATTGATAGAAGAGAAAGAAGAGACTGTCGAAATTAAATCGATTGTCCGTGATGAGCGCACCCACAAAATAGTTGGTTCAATTTTATTGTTCATCAGTTTTTTTCTTTTTGTTGCTTTTGCCTCTTACTTATTTACTTGGAATGAAGACCAAGATAAAGTGAGAGACATGGGTTCAAAAATTTTAATGCCCAATGAACTGGAGATCAGTAATCAGTTGGGCAGTTTAGGTGCATACACGGCATATGTTTTTTTTGAATATGGCTTTGGTGTTGCCTCTTTTTTGTTTTGCTCATTGTTATTTGTTGTTGGCATCAATGTGCTGTTTGGAAAAAAAGTGTTTTCGATTACTAGAAACATCCGCTATTTATTAATGGGTTTAATAGTGCTTAGTGTGAGCGCATCATTTTTTATGCCTGATGCTACATTCAATTGGGGAGGTGCATTGGGTAAATATGTATCGGGTTGGTTAAAAAGTATCATCGGTTGGTGGGGCACTTTTTCACTCATCTCTCTTTCCTTGTTTACTTATTTTATATGGCGATTTAACCCTGTTTTTAGAATGCCTATTTTTTCAAAACCATTTGAAGAAAAAGATGGGTTATTGGGTGGTGAAAAAATAGTTATTGACCCAGCTCCAGAAACACTTCAGCCCAGGTTGGATTTGACGGAAGTCAATACCTTGGACAACGATCAACTCGAATTGAATGTGAAAGCAGTTGAAGAATCAACAAATAAATTAAAGGAGCAAATTCCTCAACTTGCAGAAGCACCAGTTTTAATTGTACAATCAAATGAGAAAAATAAATTTGAAGAAGAAATAGAAGCGTCGTCTTTTATTGATTCAGTGCCTGATTTAGAAATCAAACCCTTAGTCGCAGAAAAATTATCGACTAAAGCTTCAGCAGTATTGGCTTCTCCGCATTATGATCCAATTGCAGATTTGAAGGGCTACAAATATCCTTCATTGGAATTGTTGGCACACCATGCTGGCGAAAAAATTGTGATGGATCAAACTGAGTTGGAAGCCAATAAAACCCAGATCATCAAGACCCTTCAAAATTATGACATTGACATACAGAAAATATTTGCAACAGTTGGGCCAACTGTTACCTTATATGAAATAGTGCCTGCCGCGGGAGTGCGCATATCCAGAATTAAGAACTTGGAAGATGATATTGCGTTGAGCCTTTCTGCATTGGGAATCAGGATTATTGCGCCTATACCTGGTAAGGGCACAATTGGTATTGAAGTGCCCAATGTGAAAAAGAGTGTTGTAGGCATGCGTTCTTTGCTGGCTTCCGATAAATTTCAGAAAAACGATTACGCCTTACCTATAGCATTGGGTAAAAAAATCGATAATGAAAATTTTATTGTCGATTTAGCGGCCATGCCACACTTGCTTATGGCTGGTGCAACTGGTCAGGGTAAATCAGTTGGGATCAATGCTATTTTAGTCTCTCTATTGTACAAAAAGCACCCATCGCAATTAAAGTTTGTATTGGTGGATCCTAAGAAAGTGGAACTCAGTCTGTATCGGATCATAGAAAAACATTTCCTGGCTAAATTGCCAGGCGAGGAGGATGCGATTATTACAGATACAAGAAAGGTGGTAAATACGTTAAATGCACTTTGTATTGAAATGGATGAGCGTTACGATTTGCTTAAAGATGCAGGTTGTAGAAATATTAGGGAGTACAATGAGAAGTTTGCAGCAAGAAAATTAAATCCAGAAAATGGACATAAGTTTTTACCCTTCATCGTATTGGTAATAGATGAGTTTGCAGATTTAATTATGACTGCTGGTAAAGAAATTGAAACCCCAATTGCTCGCTTGGCTCAATTGGCGCGTGCCATCGGCATTCATTTAATTGTTGCTACACAAAGACCATCTGTGAATATCATCACTGGAACAATCAAGGCCAACTTCCCTGCTCGTATTGCTTTCAAGGTCTCTTCAAAAGTAGATAGTCGAACTATTTTAGACATTGGAGGCGCTGAGCAACTGATAGGAAGGGGAGACATGCTTGTTTCATACCAAGGTGAGGTTACAAGGGTTCAGTGTGCTTTTGTAGATACTCCAGAAGTTGAAAAGGTTGCTGAATTTATAGGCAGTCAGCAAGGCTATCCTTCTGCATTTGAATTGCCAGAAGTGGTTGATGAGAAAGACATGGAAGACCGTGAGGTTGATTTGTTGAGCAAGGATCCTTTGTTTAATGATGCAGCACAACTGATTGTGCAGAGCGGTATGGGGTCGACTTCTCTTATTCAGCGCAGGTTAAAACTCGGGTACAATAGGGCTGGGAGGTTGATGGATCAATTGGAGGCTGCGGGCATAGTTGGACCAAGTAAGGGGAGCAAAGTGAGAGAAGTACTTTTTAAAACAGAATACGAACTGAATCAGTTTTTAAAATCAATGGAATAGCACTTTCTTTGTAGGGCATAGTTAAGTTGACCCATCAAATCTTTTTATGTTAAAAAAAATAGTTGGTCTTTTTTTGCTTGCTTTTGCTTTCTCAAATAATGTATTTGCACAAGCGCCTAAGGGTATGGGTAAAAGTGATCCAGAGGCAAAGAAAGTATTGGATGCCGTGAGTGCAAAATTTAAAACCTTTAAAAGCGTAAAGGCTTCTTTTACATTGAAGATCGAGAATGCAGCAGGTAAAGTGCAGGGTGTTAAAACAGGTTCAGTTTTAATGAAAGGGGTTAAATATAGGGTTACCATTACCGGACAAGATATTTTTTGTGATGGAGCAACCATTTGGACATACGATATGGCGGCTAAAGAGGTACAGATTTCTACACTAGACAATTCAAGTGGTTCAATTACTCCCCAGAAATTGTTTACTAATTTTTACGATAAGGACTTTCTGTTTGTTTTAAATCCAGATGTGAAAAAAGACGGCAAGACTTACCAGGTGATTGAACTAACTCCGATAGACAAGACCAAGCCATTCTTTAAAGTGTTGATTGATGTGGAAAAATCAAGTAAAGTGATTGCATCAACAAGGGTATTTGAAAAGAATGGTAATCGCTATCTGTATGCAATTAGTAATATGTCTACCTCCACTGTTGTACCAGATGATAGTTTCATATTTAGTACAAAAAAATATCCTGGAGTAGAAGTAATCGACCTGCGCTAGATACTATTTCCCCATCTGTAACTTTTGATGTCAAATCCAGCTAGGTCAAGTACCCTATCAACAACTGTTTCTGCAACTTCTTCAATGGTTGTAGGCTGACTATAAAAAGAGGGTGTTGCAGGGCAAATAATACCACCAGCTAAGGTAATTGCTTCCATGTTTTTGATGTGAATCAAACTATAGGGTGTTTCCCGCGCAACACAAATTAACTTTCTTCTTTCTTTTAAAATGACATCTGCAGCTCTTGTAATCAGGTCGCTTGAAGTGCCTGTGGCAATTCTCCCAAGCGTACCCATCGAACAAGGAATAATGATCATGGTATCGAATTTCCCCGATCCGGATGCAAAAGGAGCTGAAAAATCTGTTTTCCCAAAAACAGGAATATTGAGTTTGTTGTAATTTTGATTTCCGAGTTCCGTAGTCCATACTTCTTTTGCATTGTCTGAAAACACTACCGCCAATTCATTCCATTGGTTTTCAAGGGTTTTAAGTTTTCTCAAAAGCAAATCGGCATATATAGAACCACTTGCACCTGTAACTGCTATGACCACCTTTCGCATATCAACCTTTTTTGTATTAACAAAGATTATCTATAAATGTTAAGTAACTCATTGATTTTAAAGGGCATCAGGATGGTTCTTAAATAAAACATAAAAATACATGGTGTTCTACGCAATTATTGTAAGTAGAATCACGTTAATACCTTGGTTTTTCATAGGATATTGGATTTAAAACGGGCTGGATTTCTATCCGGGCCCTTTTTTTTGTGCCTACCCTAGCCCACGGTTGTTTCTTAATAAAACCTTAAAAATACATGTTGTTCTAAGCAATATAAATAAGTAAAATCACGTTAATATCTCGGTTTTTCATAGGATATTGGATTTAAAACGGGCTGGATTTCTATCCGGGCCCTTTTTTTTGCCTACCCTATGGGTAAAAAAAATCCCTGCCGAGACAGGGAAAGGATAACAAAATTATGCTTCGGCCATTTGCGCGATTGACTCGCTTTTATAGGCCCCTTCATCTAATTTCTTCTTTGTTTCTTCAAACGCTTTCAAAGTAAGCTGTATGTCTTCATCTGTATGCGCAGCTGTAGGGATGAGTCTGTAAATGATATGACCTTTAGGAATAACAGGGTAAACTACAATTGAGCAGAAGATATTATAATTCTCTCTGAGGTCGGTTACCATATGTGTTGCTTCTTCTACCCCCCCCCTCATGTAGACAGGAGTAACAACTGAATCTGTTTTACCAATATCAAATCCTTTATCCTTTAGTCCGTTTTGCAGTTTGAGTGCATTTTCCCAGAGTTTATCTTTGAGTTCGGGTTTGTTTCTAAGAAGCTCCAATCTTTTTAAATTACCAATGACAATGGGCATGGGTAATGATTTTGCAAAAATCTGACTCCTGATATTGTACCTAACGTAATCAATGATTTGTTTTGGACCTGCAATAAAGGCACCAATAGAAGCCATGGATTTGGCAAATGTGGAAAAATAAAGATCAATTTCATCCTGTATACCTTGTTCTTCACCCGCGCCTGCACCAGTTTTACCAAGGGTGCCAAAACCATGCGCATCGTCCACCAACAACCTAAATTGGTACTTAGGGCGCAATGCGGTTATTTCTTTTAATCTGCCCTGATCTCCGGCCATGCCAAAAACGCCTTCTGTAATCAACAGGATGCCGCCATTCTGACTTTTTTCAACAAGGGCTGAAGCGCGTTGCAATTGCTTTTCACAATCGGCAAGATCGTTGTGTTTGAATACGAAACGCTGACCAGGATGTAATCTTAGTCCGTCTATTATACATGCGTGGCATTCTGCGTCATAAACAATAATATCGTGTCTGCTGCAGAGCAGGTCTATCAAACTCATAATACCTTGGTATCCAAAATTCAGCAGAATGGCATCTTCTTTGTATTCAAAAGCAGCCAATTCCCTTTCAAGTTGCTCATGTTGATTGCTGTTCCCACTCATCATTCTTGCTCCCATTGGATAGGCCAATCCAAATTGACTGGATGCGTCTGCATCTGCTTTCCTCACTTCTGGGTGGTTGGCCAAGCCAAGATAGTTATTAAGGCTCCATACAATCTTTTCTTTGCCTCTGAAAATCATACGATTACTGATTTCACCCTCTAGTTTTGGGAAAGCAAAATAGCCATGGGCTCTCTCACGGTGCTGGCCAAGTGGACCGTAATTCTTGATTAGTCTTTCAAAGATGTCTGCCATGATAGGAAGGTTATAGTAGTTTATGTATGCAAAGATAAAAATTTTAGCACTAACCTATACAGAAGTTCCTGTTTAAAACTACTCAGTAAAAAAGCAATTCATTGACCTAAATTTGTATCCAATTTAATTACTCAATTATGAAACCTCTTTTTGTAGTCATCTTTTGCTTTCTTTTTGCAACAGTTGGGTTCAGTCAAAAATCAACTAAGCCAGTGATTGCTGCACCTAAATTGGTTGTTGGAGTGATGGTTGACCAAATGAGGTGGGACTTCATCTACCGCTATCAGCGTAGATATGGGGAAGGTGGTTTTAAAAGAATACTTCGTGAAGGCTTTAGCTGCGAAAATACCCATATCCCTTTTGCGCAAACGGTAACCGCTGCGGGTCATGCTTGTGTGTATACTGGATCTGTTCCTTCAATCAATGGCATGATGGGAAATGAGTGGTATGACCAATCACTAAAACGTCAGGTATATTGTGTGGAGGATGACGCTGTACAAATTATTGGGGGTAGTGGGAAGGGTGAACCCATGTCTCCTAAGAATTTAATAACAACCACGATCACAGATGAACTTGAATTGGCGACCAATTTCAGGTCGAAGGTGGTGGGCGTGGCTATCAAAGACAGGGGTAGTATTTTAGCCGCTGGACATGCCGGAGATGCAGCTTATTGGTACGAAGCCAGTACTGGTAATTTTGTTACAAGCACCTGGTATATGCAAGCTTTGCCAGCATGGGCGATTGCATTTAACAACAGAAAGACTACCGATTCTCTATTAAAGATGAATTGGAATTTGGCTTTTCCATTAGAGAGTTATGTTCAAAGTGATGTAGAAAATTCAATTTATAAAAACAATCCCTTTCCAAGGAGTCTAGAAAAAAATATTGGGAAAAACTTTGGTGCAATCTCTTCTACGCCTTGGGGCAACACACTTAGTTTCGCTTTTTCCAAAGCCGCAGTAGAGGGGGAGTCTATGGGGGCGGATTCTATTCCAGATTTTTTGGCCATCAGCTTGTCATCACCTGATTACATCGGGCACTCTTTCGGTCCAAATTCTGTTGAAATTGAAGACACGTATTTAAAACTTGACAGAGAAATAGCAGATTTTTTAAGTTATCTAGATCGTAAAGTGGGGAAAGGACAATATGTGTTTTTTATGACTGCTGACCATGGAGTAGCACATGTACCTTCTTTTCTTCAAGAAAACAAGATTCCTGCGAAAGGCATGAAAACAAACAAAGAGGCGGAAAATGCTACCATGGCCAAATTCGGGTTAAAGAAATTGGTTGAGGCAATAGGTAATTATCAGGTGTACCTCGATAGAGATTATATTGATTCAATGGGGCTGGATTATAAGTTGATCAAAACTTTTTACATTCAACAATTGAACAAAAGAGAAGACATCTTACTGGCATTTGATAACGCGAGTATTGAGCAGGTCAATCTTCCTTCCGAGTACAAGGAAATGTTTCAGAAAGGGTTTAATCAAAAGTTGGCTGGGGATGTTCAGTTGATTTACAAGCCGGGATATTTTTTTGGATCCAATGCCACTGGAACAACACATGGATCGATGTACCCATATGATTCTCATATTCCATTGTTGTGGATGGGGTGGGGTGTGAATCAAGGTTTGTCTTACCGTAAAGTATACATGAGTGATATTGCCATTACCATTGCTGCGTTATTAAAAATACAAATGCCCAGTGGCAATATAGGATCAGTCATTCATGAAGTGATTAAATAAATTGATGTTCTATGCAAGCATACTTAGATTTAGTTAGACATATTTTAGATAAGGGTACAGACAAAAGTGACAGGACTGGAACAGGCACAAGGAGCGTGTTTGGCTATCAAATGCGTTTTGATTTGAATGAAGGTTTCCCAATGGTTACTACAAAGAAACTGCATTTAAAAAGTATTGTCCATGAATTACTCTGGTTCTTGAAAGGGGAGACCAATATTCAATATTTAAAAGAAAATGGAGTAAGTATCTGGAATGAATGGGCAGATGAAAATGGAGAACTTGGTCCAGTTTACGGAAAGCAATGGAGAAGTTGGTCAGGAGCAGATGGGAATACCTATGATCAGATTTTAGATCTCATCAGTCAGATAAAAAAAAACCCGGACAGTCGACGTTTAATTGTGAGTGCATGGAACGTAGCAGAATTGCCTAAAATGGCTTTAATGCCTTGTCACTCTTTGTTTCAGTTTTATGTTGCAGATGGAAAACTTTCTTGTCAGCTTTACCAAAGGTCTGCAGATGTTTTTCTTGGAGTTCCATTTAACATTGCATCCTATGCGTTACTTACCATGATGGTAGCTCAGGTATGTGAACTGGGTCTTGGAGATTTTGTACATACCTTCGGCGATGTCCATCTCTATAACAATCATTTTGATCAGGCCCGAGAGCAACTGAGTAGAACACCATTTTCGCTACCAAAGATGAAAATCAATCCATTGGTTAAAGATATACTCGGCTTTCAATTTGAGGATTTTCAATTAGAAGGTTATCAGAGTCACCCTTCCATTAAAGCACCAATTGCAATATAAATGAGTAACATGGATATATCTATTGTTGTAGCTGCATCAGAAGACAATGCCATTGGTGAAGGCAATGCATTGTTGTGGAAGTTGCCAAACGACATGAAGTTTTTTAAGAACACCACATGGGGTATGCCGGTGATTATGGGAAGAAAAACTTTTGAATCAATGGCATCAAATCCTTTAAAGGGTAGGACAAACATAGTTGTCTCGCGTCAAGAAAATTGGATTGAAGCACACGAAGGGCTGTTGTTGGCAAAAAGTGTAGAACACGCCATTGAGTTGGCAAAGGACTCAGATTGCAAAGAAGTTTTTGTGATAGGTGGCGGGGAAATATATAAACAAGTGCTTGGGATTGCTCACAGAATTTATTTAACACGTGTGCATACCCTCTTTCCCAATGCGGATACTTTTTTTCCTTCTATTGATCACGATAGCTTTCAGTTGGTAGAAGAAGTTGCCATGACCACAGATGTGAAACATGCCTTTTCATATACGTTCCAAACCTGGGAGCGCAAGAATTAAGCATACTTATCCATGTACAATCGATTTGAATTAGGTCTTCGGTATATTAATTATTTTTTTTCCTCCTCCAGTGGAAAGGGGCATGGCATTCATTCCCCTTTTGTATTTGATTTTGTTGACAAAGTGTTGAATGTAGAAAGACCAGATAAATCTTTTTTCAAAGACATCGAAGAGATTAGACAAAGGTATGAGCACCAACATGCCACCATCATTGAAGTGGAAGACTTAGGTGCTGGTTCGTTTACCCATGCAGGAAGAAAAAGAACAGTTTCACAAATTGCCCGTGGTGCAGCCAAGAACCCCAAGCTTGCAAGGTTATTGTACAGGACAGTTCGGCACTATAAAATTGATTCAGTATTGGAGCTGGGTACTTCATTGGGACTAACTACGCGGTATTTATCAAGAGCCAATCCGACCAAGGGAGTTCAAACTATTGAAGGGGCAACAGGCATTGCAAATTTTACAGAAGACGCTCTCATCAATGAAGGAATTGAAAACGTGGATATCCATGTTGGAGATTTCATCAAAAAATTACCTTTTGCACTGAGCAGGATGGAAGGAAGGAAACTGGTCTTTTTTGATGGTAATCACCAGTATGCTGCCACTATCCAATACTTCGAAGAAGTAATGAACAGCATTGGAGAAGAAGACATTTTGGTTTTCGACGATATCCATTGGAGTGGGGGTATGGAAAAAGCGTGGCAAGAAATTAAAAAAAATGAAAGAGTTACCTGTTCGGTAGATTTATTTTTTATAGGGATCGTTTTTTGTAGAAAAGAATTTAAAGAAAAGCTCGATTTTACAATTCGTTTCTAATTATTTATTGATAAGATGAGTTAGATTTTCTCTAACTTCGCAACCTCAATATAACCCCATGATTATTGGTGTTTTAAAAGAATCGTTCCCTGAAACAAGGGTATCCCTAATTGCAGATGGTGTTTCGCAATTAATCAAAAAGAAGTTATCGGTTTGGGTGGAAGCTGGTGCAGGTAAGGAAGCATACTGCTCAGACGAAGATTATCGCTCTTCAGGAGCCGAAATTAAAACGGCTGATGAAATTGCCAAAGGTGCTGATGTTGTGCTATCTATACATCCGCCTACTATTGAAGTAAGAAACGGTTTAGTGCTTATCGGTATGTACCAGGCCCGTTTTCAACAGGAGAGAATCAAGAATTGGACCGATAAAGGTGCAGTAGTGTTTAGCATGGAATTGTTGCCGAGAACAACGAGGGCACAAACTATGGACATACTGTCTAGTCAAGCAAATATTTCAGGGTATAAAGCAGTGTTAACGGCTGCAAATGCTTATGGCAGGTATTTTCCAATGTTTATGACAGCAGCAGGAAGTATTGCACCTGCAAAAGTGTTGATACTGGGCGCTGGCGTTGCTGGGTTGCAAGCCATTGCAACGGCAAAGCGATTGGGGTCTGTGGTTGAAGTTTTTGATACTCGACCCGCTGTGAAGGAAGAAGTACAAAGTTTAGGGGCTAAATTTATTGAAATTGCTGGGGCTGCTGATGCATCAACAGCCGGTGGTTACGCAGTAGAGCAAACCGAAGAATACAAACGTAACCAACAAGCAAAAATTGCTGAAAGTACGGCTAAGGCAGATATTGTAATTACAACTGCACAAATTCCTGGAAAAACTGCCCCAATATTGGTTACGGAAGAGATGTTAAAAGCCATGAGAGAGGGAAGTGTAATTGTTGATTTGGCTGCATCAACCGGAGGCAACACACCATTCACAAAAGACAGAGAGACCGTTGTTTTTAATGGAGTAAAAATTATTGGAGATAGCAATTTACCTGCAACCATGCCTTCAGATGCCAGCAAATTGTATGGTAAGAATATTATTAACTTTTTACTTTTGATCACTGACAAAGAAGGCAATCTTCATATTAACATGGAAGATGACTTGGTAAAGGGATCAAGAGTAATGGCTTAATTTAGCGGATTTAAAAATTAGCATATGGATCAGATCTTGAATTGGATCAGCGCACACCAGGAAATGATTTACGTAGTATTCCTTATGATTTTTGTTGGGATTGAAATTATAGGAAGAGTTCCTTCTGTATTACATACGCCCTTAATGAGTGGTGCCAACGCAATACATGGGGTTGTAATTATTGGTGCAATTATTGTAATGGGACAAGCTTCACAAGACGATGTGCTTTCATTGGTGCTTGGTTTCATTGCTGTAATTCTTGGCACATTGAATGTGGTGGGTGGTTTTGTAGTGACCGATAGAATGCTAGAAATGTTTAAAAAGAAAAAATAATCTTCCAAAATACTGTGCAATGGAAATTAACTTACTTGTTCTTATTTATTTGATCGGCTCTGTCACTTTTATAGTGGGACTAAAAATGCTTTCTAATCCTGCTTCTGCAAGAAAAGGAAATTTAGTAGCTGCTGGTGGAATGTTTGCTGCCATCTTGGGCACCATTTTTCTATATGAAAATGAAGGTCAGAAATTGGGAAATTATCCTTGGATTTTTGCAGCGTTGCTTATTGGTACAGTTGTAGGAACCTTGATGGCTAAGAAAGTGCAAATGACTGCAATGCCAGAAATGGTGAGCCTTTTCAACGGTATGGGTGGTGCTTGTGCGGCATTGATTTCAGTGATTGAATTTAATCACCTATTGCATGGGGCTAGTGATTTTTCTGCTTTGGATGGTACTAAATTACTGATCATCTTACTTGGCTTAATTATTGGTGCGGTATCCTTCTCTGGTAGTATGATTGCCTGGGGTAAACTCAATGGTAAAATCAAAGATTTTGCTTTCGGTGGACAGCATATCATCAACCAGGTTATTTTGTTGTTGAATGTTGTTATTGCCGCATACATTATAACAGTTAGGCCAGAACAAACGCATGTGTTGTTTTATGTTATTGTTGCCTTATCTATTTTGTACGGGATTTTCTTTGTGCTTCCAATTGGTGGGGCTGATATGCCAGTAGTTATTTCATTGCTCAATTCATTTACTGGTGTTGCTGCTGCTTGTGGTGGGTTTTTGTATGGAAATAAGGTAATGCTTACAGGAGGTATTCTTGTAGGTGCTGCGGGTACATTGCTTACCATTTTAATGTGTAAAGCCATGAACAGGTCGCTTTTAAACGTGTTGATTGGATCTTTTGGAGGAAATAAAGCATCCACAGCTGGCGCGGGTGTTGGAGTTAGTGGCTCTTACAAGGAGGTTACACTAAGCGATGCAGCTGTTGTAATGAGTTATGCTAACAAAGTGATGATTGTGCCAGGTTACGGCTTAGCAGTTGCTCAAGCACAACACGTTTGTCACGAACTTGAAAAAGCATTAGAAGCAAAAGGTGTCGAAGTTAAATATGCTATTCACCCTGTTGCAGGAAGAATGCCCGGTCATATGAACGTGTTATTGGCCGAAGCAGATGTGAATTATGAGAAATTATTAGAAATGGAACTGGCAAATGAGGAGTTCAAAAATACCGACGTAGTACTTATCCTAGGGGCCAATGACGTTGTGAATCCTGCAGCTAAATCTGATCCTGCTTCACCCATTTATGGTATGCCTATTCTTGAGGTAGAAGAGGCAAAGCATGTTATTGTAAACAAGCGAAGCATGAAACCTGGTTATGCGGGAATTGAAAATCAATTGTTCTTTCAGCCCAAAACATCAATGCTATTTGGAGACGCTAAGAAAGCACTCCAAGACCTCTTGGCCGAAGTGAGGAGTATTTAATCAAACTTATTGTTTCTTGAGTTTTCAAGAATGCATTGCTTATTTTTAAGCTGCTAAATTCTTGGTTTCGTCTCATATGTTTCAACCTTCTTTATGTGGTTTGAATTATTGAGGAACAACCATAGAATACAGCATTTACAGCAACAAATATGGTTCTTAAAGAAGACTTCCTAAAATCAATCAATCATTGTACGGGCTTTGAGAGAGCGGCTTTGATAGAAGCACACCAACACAGTCCTTCTGTGTCTATTCGTTTGAATCCGGACAAAGTGGATCAGCATTCATTGGTTTTGGATGAAAATAATTTGTTGCTTGAAGTGCCTTGGTGTAGCAATGCTTTTTTTTTGAAAGAACGACCATCATTTACATTGGATCCTCTTTTTCATGCTGGTGCTTACTATGTGCAAGAAGCATCTAGCATGTTTCTTAGGCATGTGGTAAATGAAGTTTTGAAAGATGGAAAAGGAAATAAAGCGTTGGATTTGTGTGCTGCACCAGGTGGTAAAACAACATTACTTGCATCAATGCAGCAGTTTGGACTGGTTGTTTCAAATGAAATCATTCAATCGCGTGTTGGTGTATTACAAGAAAACGCAATCAAGTGGGGCAATAAAAAAATACTTGTTTCCAACAATGATCCTTCAGATTTTAAACGGTTATCAGGATTCTTTGATTTTGTGATGATTGATGCGCCTTGCAGTGGAAGTGGGTTGTTTCGCAAGGATGAAAAAGCCATGAAAGAATGGAATCCGGGCTTGGTAGATTTTTGCGCTGCAAGACAAAAACGAATTTTACATGCCGCCATTGATACTGTTGCAGAAGGTGGGTATTTATTCTATTCTACTTGTTCGTTTTCAAGTGAAGAAAATGAGGATAATCTTGATTTTCTAATGGATACTGGCTTGTTTGAATCTGTAGATATACCTGTTGATGAAACCTGGGGTGTGGTTAGTTCTTGCTCATCCAAACATGGCGCAAGTGGATATCGTTTTTATCCAGATAAAGTAAGGGGGGAAGGTTTTTTTTGTGGACTGCTTAGAAAAACTAAGACACTAAATGCTGAATATATTGATTTGCCTTTACCGTTAGCGGCTTTTCAACCTAAGCTAAATATGAGCGATTGGGTAAAGGGGATTGAAAATTTGTTGCTTTTCAAAAAAGAAGAAGAGTTATTTGCCTTTGATCAAGCTTATGCACAAGAATTGGCACTATTGTCGAAACTATTGAGGTTAAGGAAATCTGGTCTTCGAATGGGAGAATTGATTCGTGACGAATTTGTTCCAAATCATGAGTTAGCAATGTCTTCCATCCAATCTTTGAGTTTACCAAGTGTTGAATTGGATCTTGCTCAATCGTTAAAGTATTTACGAAGAGAAACATTAGACCTGGATGTTCTGCAAAAGGGATGGACTTTGGTAAAGTATAAAAAAATATCTCTGGGTTGGATAAAAATCGTTCAAGGCAAGGCAAAGAACCATTATCCCTTAAACTGGCGAATCCTCATGCGGGGTTGAACTTTTGTTAAAATTAGTTTTATATCAATAAGGCCTATTCCCTTTTTGCTATCTTCGATAATATTGAATTATTTTGTAGTGTAAGTCTCTGATATGAAAGCAATACTCTTATCTATTTTTTTATTTGTTTCTGGTGTTTTGAATGCGCAGCAAAATAAATTTATTGCACATTCAAACAACAATGGAATTTATATCGAGCATAAGGTAATGCCAAAGGAGAATTGGTATAGTGTTGGAAGGGCTTATTTTATCAGTCCCAAAGAAATTGCAAGTTTTAATGGACTTACACTTGAAAAGGGACTTACTATAGGGCAGTTGATTAATGTTCCTTTGACTAGTGTGAATTTTTTACAATCTACAGCTGTATCTACCGGCGCACCTGTATATCATGTGGTACAGCCCAAAGAAGGGTTGTTGAGAATTGCGGGTACTTATGGATTAGATCTCAATGGGATAAAGAACCTAAATGGATTAAAGACAGATCAAATTGGTTTGGGATACAGTTTAATTGTTGGATATCTGGCTGCGGGTAGTACAAATGTTCCAGAACTTGTTACTGATGCATCCAAGACCAATAAGGTAGTGCCTGCAACAAAAGAGTTGACGGCAAGTGTTGTTACGCCAAAGGCTGAAGTGAAGTCTGTTCCTGGGTCTGACAAGACCAAGGAAAATGTGGTAATTCCTGTGGCAAAAACTGTAGAGCAGTCAACTCAGCCAAAGACGCAGACTCCGAGTACATTTGTAAAGACAGGGACTAGTTTTTTTGCTGGTGGCTTTGATCAACAAGCTAAAGAAAGTAAAGAACTGCGATTAGATAATCCGGCTTATGGTGTATTTAAAAGTTCAAGTGGATGGCAAGACGGGAAGTATTATCTGCTCATGAATGATGCTGTTCCAGGAACAATTGTTAAGATAGGTGCTGTTGAATCTGGGAAAACGATACATGCAAAAGTATTAGGAGCCGTTCCCCCGGGGAAAGAGAGTGAAGGTTTAGCACTTAGGTTAAGTAATGCTGCTGCAGCAGCGTTGGGCATGCAGGAGGGAGCTAACCTTTCTGTTTTTGTGATCTGGCATAAATAACTTTATATTTAGATAATGGATAATGTAAGACCTCTACAGTGGGCTCCCAGCTTACAGGCCTATAGTGGCCAATGGGATGACGCATCTGCAAGGCATCTGTTACGTCGAACTCATTTTGGTGTCAAATTAGCTGAACTTAAAACTGTCAAAGAGCTAGGATTGACAGCAACTCTTGATATTTTATTGAACGATCAACTAGCTCAGCCCTTACCTCCTATTAAAGAGTATAATCCTACTAATGCAACTGTGCCTGATTTATTAATTGCAGGCGGACAAACATGGGTAAATGATCCTACAACAGATGGTACCATTAACTCATTAAGAAGATCCTCGTTCAAGAAATGGTGGGTTGGGCAAATGCTTAATCAGCAAATCTCTTTGCGCGAAAAGATGACCCTGTTTTTGCATAATCATTTTGCAACCGAAAGTGTTGATATTGGTAATGCACAATTTTTATATAAGCATCATTCGTTACTTCGAAAAAACGCATTGGGTAATTTCAAGAATTTAGTAAAGGAAATTACTACTGATCCTGCCATGCTGGTTTATTTGAATGGCCAAAATAACAACAAGACTGCACCTGATGAAAATTTTGCACGTGAAATTCAGGAACTTTTTGTAATTGGAAAAGGCAAAGGTGCTGGTTTTAACGAGGCTGATGTGAAGGCGGCCGCCAGGGTGTTAACGGGTTGGAGAAATAATGCTGCTGAAATAAAATCCTTTTTTGACCCGAATAGACATGATGTTAATGACAAGCAGTTTTCTGAGTTTTATAAAAGTAAAAAAATTGTAGGTAAAACAGGAGCAGATGCAGGATCAAATGAGCTGGATGAATTGATTGGTATGTTATTTGAAACTGATGAAGTTGCTTTGTATTTATGTAGAAGAATTTATGTTTGGTTTATACATTATCAAATAACGCCTGAGATTGAGGAAGCAATTATTGTACCTCTAGCACAAGTTTTCCGTCAAAACAATTATGAGATCAAGCCGGTGCTTAGATTGTTATTGGGAAGTCAACACTTTTTTGATCTAATGAATAGGGGATGTCAGATAAAAAGTCCGGTTGATATGCTCATTGGAATGCTCCGTGAAATGGAAGTTAAGTTTCCGGCTGATACTCAATATACCAATCAATATGGCTTATGGAATCAGCTTGTTAATTATTTAACGAATATGCAGCAGAACATTGGTGATCCACCTGATGTAAGTGGTTGGAAAGCTTATTATCAAGAACCAGGGTACTATAAATTCTGGATCAATACAGATACATTGCCGAAGCGAATACAGTATTTGGATACACTTGTTGCTATTGGTTATACTTTTGGAGGATTCAAGATGGTTGTTGATGGCACAAGCTGGATTAAACTTTTTCCAAACCCATCCGATCCAAACAGTTTGGTTGAAGCATTGTGTGTTCATTTATTGGGTGTTGATATTTCTGCCTCACATAAAGCCCAATTAAAAACAGATATCTTGTTAGCTGGTCAGGCGCAAGATTATTATTGGACTGACGCTTGGGAATTGTTTATTGGAACACCATCAAATATGGCAAATACCAAGCATGTTTCAACAGCGGTAACAAATTTAATAAAATATTTGGTTGATTTACCGGAGTATCAACTTTGCTAAACGCAGTGTATGAAAAGGAGAAGATTTATAAGAAATGTTGCCCCTGCAGGTTTTATGGTGCCTTCCTTTGTACAAGGGATAGGTTTCAGAGCATTTGACACCGGGCATACATTTTTAAATCAGGTGCTTTTGCCTACTGGAGACAACGACCGGGTTCTAGTGATAGTGCAGTTAAATGGAGGCAATGATGGTTTGAATACGGTTATACCCATAGATAATTATAGTAAGTATGTTAATGCACGGAAAAATATTTTTATTGAGGAGTCGAAAATATTGAAGCTCAGGGGACATGAACGTGTAGGGCTACACCCAGCAATGACAGGTATGCAGCAACTGTTTAATGAAGACAAATTGCATATAGTCCAATCTGTTGGGTATGCGCAACCTAACTTTTCTCATTTTCGTGCAACTGATATATGGATGTCCGCTTCGGACAGTAAACAAGTTTTGAATTCAGGGTGGTTGGGGCGTTTTTTAGATGAAGCTTATCCAGGTTTTCCTGCTGGATATCCAAATGTAAACATGCCGGATCCATTGGCTATTCAAATTGGATCAGTTGCTTCATTAACCCTTCAGGGGCCAATACAGCCAATGGGTATGAGTATTTCAAACCCTTCTAGTTTCTATAATTTGGTCAACAATATTGAAAGTCCAGCTCCCAATACATTGGCTGGAATGGAACTCTCTTTTATTCGAGAAACATCAAGACAAACGCAGAAATTCTCAGAAGTTATCAAGGCGGCCAACGCAAAAGTGATTGTTCAAAATCCATATCCAACAGGAAATACATTGGCTGATCAACTCAAGATAGTAGCGCGACTAATTAAGGGTGGACTGAAAACAAAAATTTACATGGTGAATTATGGTGGGTTTGATACACATGCCAACCAAGTTGAATCTGGCAACAATGGATCAGGAACTCATGCAAGATTGTTGGGAAATGTGAGTTCGGCCATCAAGGCATTTATGGATGATTTAGTTTATTTAGGCATTGATGACCGCGTACTTGGAATGACATTTTCAGAATTCGGAAGAAGAATTTTGAGTAACGCTTCTCGTGGAACAGACCATGGTGCAGCTGCGCCTCTTTTTATTTTTGGTTCTCGTGTTCAAGGTGGAATATCAGGCAGTAATCCAATCATTCCTACAAATGCAGGAGTGGGCGATAACATTCCTTTTCAGTATGATTTTAGAAGTGTTTATGCCAGTATACTTTCCAATTGGCTTTGTGTGGATGATGGGATGTTGAATACAGTTTTGTTAAAGAATTTTCAAAACCTACCATTGACAAAACTTGGAACCTGTTCTGTGCTTAAGCCTGTAGGCGATCCAGAAAATTTGTTAGTGGTTTATCCCAATCCATTTCATAAATTAATTGCTATTCAATTCAAAACAATAGGAGGACATACTTTGCTTCAAGTGCTTGATGGAGCAGGGCGATTGGTTAAAATAGTATATGATAAAGAAGTGGCTGAAGGAACCTACCGAATCGATTTCGATGGAGAACATCTGCCTCCTGGAATTTATTATGTACGTTTGCAGAATCAACTCATCCAACAGGTCAAATCTATTTTGAAGGTCTAATATGTCTTATAATTCTTCTTTGTTGTATCGTTTACTTGTACCCAAGCCCATTCGCACAAAAATATTGTTGTCGCGTTTACAGAAAGAAATACCTGCGTATCATGAAGCTTCAATTGGTTTCAAAGAAGACCAAGAGCGAAAGGAAGTTGTTGATTATGTGCGCAATCACGGTGTTCAAATTTTCCCATACCACTTTACTAAAAACTATAAGCAAGAAGAAATTCAAGTATATCATGATGATGAGTGTGGTATGTATTTTGTTTTACAAGAGTGTAAGCGTCTTTACTTCAAAAAAAAGTGGTCGGTCAATAGAATTAAAAAATCACTCCATGATTTAACCTTGGAGCAGGATGAAATGAGTCCACATCGTTATTTATCAAATGATTTTGATCTGGATGAAAACGACGTACTGGCTGATTTTGGTGCTGCAGAAGGTAACTTCACACTCGCAGTAGTCGATCGCATCAAGAAAGCCTATTTGTTTGAATGCGATCCTGAATGGATTGAGGCGCTCGAGATGACCTTCAGGCCATGGAAGGACAGGGTAGAAATAGTCCCAAAATTTGTTTCTGATAAAAATGACGAGCAGCACTGCTCTGGGGATGTTTTTTTCAATGACAAAGAAATTAGTTTTTTAAAAATTGATGTTGATGGTGGAGAAAGAGGGTTGCTAAACGGGTTTAAGAAAATTCTACAGCAAACAACAAACATGAAGATTGCTTTGTGTACATACCACCAACACAATGATGAGCAAGAGTTTACGGAAATGCTAACACAAATGAATTATAGTGTTACTCCATCCAGGGGGTATATGATTTTTCATTATGATAAAAAAATCAAATCCCCATTTATACGACGCGCTTTGATTAGGGCTCAAAAAAACTGACATGAATTGGAAGCTGCTCAAGTCTGAATACTTATTTAAGGACCTCTGGTTTACAGTTAGAAAAGATACTTGTGAAAGAAAAGGGGGACAATTGGTTGACCCATATTATGTTTACGAATTTCCAGAATGGGTTACAGCCGTGGCACTAACCGAAGAGGGGGACTTTATTTTTGAAAGACAGTATAGGCATGCAGCAGGGCAAACCATGCTGGAAATTCCCGGGGGATGTGTAGATCCTCAAGATTTAAATTTAGAATCGGCTATATCAAGAGAACTGAAGGAGGAGACTGGTTATGTATTTAATGAATATCACTATTTGGGTAAGACTTCTGCCAATCCTTCCACCCACAACAATTGGATGCATTTTTTTTTAGCTACAGGAGGCAAGAGGGAAAGCGAACAAGAGTTGGATCCCAATGAGGAGATTGAAATTTGTTTACTCAAATTAGATCAAGTGAAGGACTTATTGAGAAACCAAGAAATTATGCAAAGTATGCATGTGACCGCACTTCTTTATGCCCTAGAAAAGTTAGGAGAGTTAAAGTATTAAATCAATCTTTTTCTGTCTACTTCACCAACAACAAAAATGCTGCCACAGACTATAACAATGTCTCCCTCTTTTGCTCTTTCTTTAAATGTTGATAGGGCTTCATTTACATTGATGTAGACATCTCCCTTCAGTCCGTAATTTTCTGCAATTTTTTTCAGCTCATCAGGATCCATAGCTCTTGGTAAATTGGCTTTAGTAAAAGCATAGTTTGCATGCATAGGAAGCAAAGACATTACTTCATTCACATCTTTATCTGAAGACATCCCAATAACCATATAGAGGTTTTTGAATTTGAATCTATTGAGTTGTTCGATCATTTTTTGCATTCCATCCCCATTGTGCGCTACATCAAGTATAATTAATGGGGAGGTTGAGATGGTCTCCCATCTACCATGCAAACTGGTATTGTCTATGACATTTGTAATTCCGTTTTTTATCGCAATTTCATCCAATGACCATCCCTTCAAGTTCAATTGATCAACTGCGGTTCTGACTGTCCGTATATTTTCTTGTTGATAGCTACCTGCTAAGGGACAGGTATAGTTATACTGAGACTGATTGATTAAGCTGGTTATTTCTATGGTTAACTTACTTGGGTTCTGCTCTAGTATTTTTGTGCTCCACTGTTGATCGGCATAGATGATGCGAGCATCCATAGCAACTGTTTTTTCTTGAAACACTGTTTTTGTTTCCAACTGCGTTTTACCAATAACTACTGCAGTTTCTTTTTTGATAATACCTGCTTTTTCAGATGCAATCTTTTCTAGCGTATTGCCAAGAATTTGTACATGGTCATAGCTAATATTGGTGATAATCGATAGTTCCGGATAAATAACATTGGTGCTATCTAGTCTACCACCTAGACCGGTTTCGATTACTGCAATGTCTACTTTTTCCTTCGCAAAATAATCAAACGCCATACCAACCGTAACTTCAAAAAAAGAAGGTTCTATTTCTTCAATAAGCGGATTGATTTTTTCTGTAAAATCAATAACCTCTTTTTCAGGAATCATTTCTCCATTAATTCGGATGCGTTCTCTAAAGTCTTCAAGGTGTGGGGAAGTGTATAAGCCTGTTTTGTAACCCGCCTCTTGTAAAATAGAGGAAAGCAAGTGGCTGACAGAACCTTTCCCATTGGTGCCTGCAATATGAATGGTTTTGAACTTATTTTGGGGATCTCCTAAAAATGAACAAATGGCATAGGTATTGGCCAAGTCCATTTTCAAGGAAGCAGGTCCAGTTTTTAAAAACATAGGTAATTTTGTATACAGATATTCAAGACAAGCTTTGTAGTTCATGCTGCAAAGATATTGTATCTTCGAAACCATGAGTATGTTGTTGTGGCTGCCCATGGTGGCGTTTTTCTTGGTTACCCTAATTCAGCTGTTTTATTACCTCCGGTATTTCCGATTATTGGCTTTTTACAAGCCAAAAGATAAGGAATTTTCCTACGAGCATGCGGTAAGTGTAATTGTTTGTGCAAGGGATGAAGCGAACGAAATTGAGCAGAATATTCCTGGGGTACTGGCACAATCTTATCGAAGTACTCATGAAATTGTTGTTGTGAATGACAATTCACAAGATGACACCAAGTTTCTGTTAGAAGGACTTTACCGCGATTTCAAACAGTTGCATATTGTGGAACTTAAGCAGGAGGCGCTCCATATTCCCGGAAAAAAATTCCCGCTTTCTATGGGCATTAAATCAGCCAAACACGAAGTGCTCTTACTTACTGATGCTGATTGTATTCCTGCTTCGGAGCATTGGATCAAAAACATGCAGGCTGCCTTTCATTCAGGAATTGAAATTGTATTGGGCTACGGGGCATACAAAAAAGAAAAAGGTATACTTAACAGGATTATACGTTTTGACACTTTTCACACGGCATTGCAATACTTGTCTTTTGCCATTGGTGGCATGCCATACATGGGTGTTGGTAGGAACTTAGCGTATAAAAAAGAACTTTTTTTTAAGCAAAAAGGGTTTGCTGCACATCATCATTTACCGGGAGGGGATGATGACCTTTTTATAAATGGGTGTGCCAATAAGCAGAATACAACCGTGGTTCTTGATAAAGATGCATTTACCTATTCTACTCCTTCACGAAAATGGTCAGAATGGCTGTCTCAAAAAGAAAGACACAATGCCACAGGAAAGTATTACAAATCAGTTCACAAATGGGTACTCGGACTATACATGGGTAGTCAATTTCTTTTTTATCCCTTGATGGTTGTTACATTATTTACTTTTGATTGGAAGTGGGTTTTGGGATTATTGATTATAAAACTATTAATTCAAGGATTGGTTTTTTATAAATCAATGAAAAAATTGGGCGAATCAGACCTTTTTGTTTTTTTCCCATTTTTTGATATCTGGATGTTCTTTTATTATTTGATTTTTATGTCGTCAATATGGAAAACACCAAAGAACCATTGGACCTGATTACAAAATATTTTTCTGATTTTTCACCAAGACAATTAGAGCAGTTTAAACAACTCGCTCCAATTTACACTGAATGGAATCAACAAATCAACGTAATCTCTCGAAAAGACATTGAATCGTTGTATGAAAGACACGTTTTACATTCCCTTTCTATTGCAGCTCAATATTCATTTGTGCCAGGGTTGGAAATAATTGATATTGGCACTGGTGGAGGATTCCCAGGAGTTCCTTTGGCCATTTTTTTCCCTGAGGTACAATTTCATTTGGTTGATTCTATTGCCAAGAAGTTAAAAGTGGTAGATGCAGTGAAACAAGAACTTGGATTAGACAACTTGACATTCGAGCATACAAGAGCTGAGAATATCAAGGGTAGAAAATTTGATTTTGTTGTTTCTAGAGCAGTTGCTCCTCTCAAAGAATTATGGGCATGGGGGAAGCCGCTTATTATAAATTCCAGGATGATGGAGGACTGCAAAAATGGTTTAATTTGCTTGAAAGGAGGTGATCTTACCCAAGAGATTGCTGATTCAATTTTACGACCACATATAACCCCTATCCAAAGGATATTTCCTGAGCCTGTTTTTGATGAAAAATTCATTCTTTATGTCCCCGTTTAACTTGGTGTTCTTTAGGGTTTTTGCACTAGCTTTATTTTACAATTTTAAACCTAAAGCACCAACGGTTCTAACATTCATGGATAACACCCCTGACAAAATAAAAGTCAGTATTGTTGAAGACAATCACTTTGTTCACAATGCAATCGAACAGGTTATTCTTAAATCTACAATTTGCTCAATTGCTGATGTTTTTACTTCTGGAGAAGATACCATGGAAGGGCTTTGTAAAAATCCACCTGATGTAGTCTTAATAGATAACGAAATGGGAAAAAATTCTGACATCATTGCTGTAAAGCATATAAAAGTGCGATTCCCAAGGTTAGTTTAATTGAATAAGAAAATTCTTCAGGCTTTGGATTTTTAGTTTTGAATTCTCTAATAAATGCTGAAACTCGGTATTGTCTTTTGTGATTTCTTCCCCATTAATTTTCTTTTCGACAAGCGCAGTGTAACCAGCTAAAATTGATTCGAGTTCAAAAATCATGAAATTCGAACTGTTTTTGTGAATTAGAAAATTCAGTTCAGATAAGTCATTGGTATTGGGCAGTTCAGAAAATAATTGCAAGAAATTTTCATAATCATTTATAAATACGGAAGTGATTCTTCTGTTTAATACAGCATCTTTACCAGTCATGTTGTTAAGCCTATTGAAATACATAATTTTAAATGGTTACTGTGAATTTAAAATAATTTTTTTTTAAAATCAAAAAAATTAAGTAGAAATACTTAATTTTTGTAAGTGAAAACCATTAATAAAGTTGTTTGGAGCGGCTTTTCTGTTGTTGGACAGCCTAATATTTCAATTATTTTTTCTCAAATCGTCCGGATTTTTATCTTTGTCTAAGTATAGAAATTGCAAATTTCTATACTAAAGTGTTTGTCATTCCTAAGTATGATTATTATTTCTGCTTTTCCTACACTTGTCACTACAATAAACTACCTCATTCCAATTCTTTTCCCATTTTTTTCTCCATTTAAAGGGTCTGTTGCAAACCGGACAAACCTTTTCGGGTAAATCGCTTTTCCTTTTCATTTTCATTTTCGTTGTTTTGTAAAGTAGAAACGGATTTAATCTTTATTACTGATTTTTATCATTTTTTAACCTATTCCAAATCAGCGTATTATTGCTTAACCATTCTGTATTTATACACCTCACCTGTTATGGTAGTAAGAATAACCTGGTATACTCCTGCTGGCCATCCGTTGGCATCTAAGCTTATGTTGTTATTGCCTCTAAAAATATTTTTGAAGGTTTGAGTCATTGTTTTTCCATTGATTGCAATAACAGTTAATCGTATGCCCTGTGTTTCTTTAGATCGAATACTAATATTACCGCTATTTCTAAATGGATTTGGAAATGCTTTGATGATGATGTTTTCATTGTTATCAGATGGCCAATCACCACAAGCCCCTTTGTTTTGTAAATTGAAATCTATCCATTCTGCCCTTTGTTTAATCCAGAGCTTCATGGTATTTTTTTCCTCTTCGTAGGAGCGAATAGGGTTGATTCCTCTCCACCAAGTATTGCCGTTAAGGTTCCATTTTGCAAAATGCCTAGTTCTCGCTTCAGTAGTAAGAACATCTGCTGAGTCAATCAGTTTGTTTATCCGTTGATCAGATAAAGTTGTTTTTCTTAGGTCTAACCACCTGCACCTTAATGAAGAAACAAATGAGGTGTCTAGCATGAGTCTATCCCACCAGAAAGGGATTAGGCCTGCTCCGTCACCCGGACAAACACTGTTGAATTTATAGGCCCATCCTGAAATTAGACTTCCTTCACAATAATCTGCATTTTTAAATGCAAGGTCGAAGTCCCATGCTGGACCTGCTTTTATTCTGCCATCACCTACGTTTTTATTTTTATGGAAATAGCTGCTTAATCTATATCCGTCTATATTTCTGCTGAGTTCATTCATAATTAGAAAGTCGATGAAGCTATTTAGATCAGCATGTTTTCTCACTCCAAAAGACGGATCTTGAAAATTTGGACCAGCTAAAGTAGATTCAAAATCATCTACGGTTTGTTTGATAAAGTTTTTTTGTTGTGTAGTTATATCTAATACTTTTGGATAGACATAAGAAAATTGTCGCCTTGCCTGATTGGTTGCTCCTGGGGTTGGATAGCTCGATAACCAGCCATTGGGTTCTTTATCTAAACTAAAAATATAGCCACCAGTAAGCTCTATTCCTGTATTGTCTGTTGGTAAGAGTTTACTAATATTAACCCTACTCGAGTCTCTTTTTATTTTTTCAGCAAGCAAGTAGATACCCTGGTATTCATTATTCAAGATCAATTCAACGTACCGTACCCTGGAAGCCCATCTTCCCATTTCCCTTGTAAGGGTATAGGCGAGGTAATTGCGCATCATGGTTTTGTCCATATACGGTGCATACAACACCCAATCACTTTCTGGGGGCATCCCAAGTAAAGGCGTGGGTACTTCTAATCCTGCTGCATTCCTCAACTCAATGTCGTACGACCTAAGCGGTTGTCCTTGCGATGATTGTCCCCTTAGTTCAATTCCAACTTTACCATTGAACTCATTGGCCACATCAGTACTTTTATTTCTTTTCCCAAGGCCATTATAAACAATGGATAAATCGGCTGTAATTTTTGGATCATTTACGATTACACCACCTCGGGTATTTATCATTACCAATGGTAAATCGGTATCTAATGTTGTTGAGGTCTGGGCATTCAAAACAACTGTTAAGCCACAAATAACAAGAAGTAAAGAAAAAGGTTTTTTCATATGAATATTCAGGTGCATATAAATTTAAATAGAGTTTGCTGATAAAAGCGCAATTGGGGGTGATTTTTCCTCAGATGACCATCGTTGCAGTTGCTTTCGTATTTTTGAGGGCTCTCGACTATAAAAAGATGTCAAAAATTATTCAGGATACTCCTTTGATGCAACAACATCGGGCAATCAAACAAAAATACCCCGATGCCATTCTCTTATTTAGGGTGGGAGATTTTTATGAAACCTTTGGAGAAGATGCTGTTCGTTCTTCAGCAGTGTTGGGAATAACGTTAACCAAAAGAAACAATGGAGCAGCCTCTTCCTTGGAGTTGGCTGGTTTTCCTCATCATGCATTGGATACGTACTTGCATAAATTAGTGAAAGCGGGTTATCGCGTAGCCATTTGTGATCAGCTTGAAGATCCTAAAACTGCAAAAGGGATTGTAAAGCGTGGCGTTACAGAACTGGTTACACCAGGTTTGGCAACCCATGATAGACTGTTAGAGCACAACAGTAATAATTTTTTAGCAGGAATCCATTTGGGTGAAAACACAAGTGGTATTTCCTTTCTTGATATATCAACTGGAGAATTTTTTATTGCCGAAGGAGATCTTGATTATATAGATAAACTATTACAGACCTTTCAGCCAGCGGAAGTAATTTTTCAAAAAGGAAAGCAAGCATTTTTTACGGAAAAATTTGGTAAGAAATTTTATTCCTATTGTCTAGATCCTTGGATTTTTGATTTGCGTTATGCCGAAGAAGCACTGCTCAGACATTTTGGAACACACTCACTTAAAGGTTTTGGTGTTGAGGATATGAGAGAGGGGATAGTTGCAGCTGGTGCAATTCTTCATTATCTTAATGATACGGCACATCCCAATAGCCACCATATTGCCTCTATTCATAGAATCAATAGGGATGAGTATTTGTGGATGGATCAGTTTACAATTCGTAATCTTGAACTTCTTGGTTCACCTTATGAACAAGGGGCTTCATTGTTCAAGATTTTAGATACCACTACTTCGCCAATGGGAGCAAGGTTATTGAAAAGATGGATGCTCATGCCACTGGTTGATATTGTTAAAATTAATGAGCGATTAGGCCTTACAGAGCAGATGATTATCCATGAACAATGGCGATTGAAATTACTACAGTGCATTAAATCATGTGGTGATATCGAACGCTTGGTGAGTAAATTACCTGCAAGAAAAATTGGTCCAAGAGAAATGTTACAATTGGCAAAGGGGCTTGCACAAGTACAAATGATAAAAGAATATGCCTCTGAGTTAGAAAATGATTTTTTACATCGATTGGCAGACAGTCTTAATGTTTGTAAATATATACAAGAGAAAATTTTCCTTCAAATTGCTGATTACGCTCCAGCTCAGACCACTAAGGGTGGATATATCGCTGCTGGGGTAAATGCCGATCTTGATCATTATCGAACCTTGTCTACAAATGGCAAACAGATCTTGGTTGAAATTCAACAGCGGGAGGTTATAAACACTGGAATTTCTTCATTAAAAATAGGGTTTAATAATGTTTTTGGTTACTATCTTGAAGTAAGTAACACCCATAAAAACAAAGTCCCTATAGCGTGGATGCGTAAACAGACCTTAACCAACGGAGAACGTTATATCACTGCAGAACTTAAAGAGTACGAAGAAAAAATCATGGGTGCAGAAGACAAAATTGCACAGTTGGAATCTATGATTTATGATCAACTCCTCACTGAGTTACAAGAGTATATTTTGCCAATGCAAAAAAACGCACAGGTGATTGCTGCCTTAGATTGTCTTTGTTCCTTTGCAGAGAATGCCATTAGAAAAAATTATTGCAAACCTATTCTGCATGAAGATGCCGAATTAGAAATCATCGGAGGTAGACATCCAGTTATTGAATCCTTAATGATTCCTGGTGATCAGTATGTTGCAAACGATCTTTTATTGGATCAGGAGGACTGTCAAGTTATTGTACTTACTGGCCCTAATATGAGTGGTAAAAGTGCATTGCTTCGCCAGACTGCAATAATTACTTTGATGGCGCATATGGGTAGTTATGTGCCTTCTCAGCATGCCCGTATTCCAATAACGGATAAAATATTTACAAGGGTAGGTGCTTCTGATAACCTGAGTGGCGGTGAATCTACATTCATGGTAGAAATGAATGAGACAGCCAGCATCATCAATAATATCTCTTCGAGGAGTTTGATTATTTTAGATGAAATAGGCAGAGGTACTTCTACCTATGATGGCATATCTATTGCTTGTAGTATAGCTGAGTTTTTGCATGATGCCAAACAAAGACCCAAAACGCTTTTTGCAACACATTACCATGAGATGAATGAATTGGAAAAGCGGTTGTCTCGTATAAAAAACTTTCACATTACCCATAAGGAAGTGGACAAAAAAATAATTTTTCTTCGCAAACTTGCATCTGGCGGGAGTACACATAGTTTTGGTATACATGTAGCAAGAATGGCCGGTATGCCGCTTGCTTTGGTGAATAGAGCCGGACAATTACTTGCAGCGCTGGAGAAAAAACAAGCTCCTTCTGAGGTAATTAAAGAGCAGCAGGAAGCTTCAGGAATGCAACTCACTATTTTTGATACACATACGGAAGTATTTGAGGAGATTAGAAAAATGCTTGAGGCAATCGACATCAATAGCCTTACACCCGTAGAAGCATTGGTGGCTTTGAGTGAAATCAAGAAAAAAATTAAATAGCGATTTGGATAAACTTTACTGATCTACAATAGTTCTTTCAAATGAACTACCAAGTTGTCAATTTCTTCAATCGTGTTGTATTTACTAAAAGAGAACCTTATTGTAGATTGCGGTTCTTTATTTAAGGCATTGATAACATGCGAACCCTGATTAGCACCGCTGCTGCAGGCACTACCGCCTGAGGCGCAAATATTTCTTATGTCTAAATTAAACAAAAGCATTTCGGATTTATCTGTGTGCGGAAATCCAACGTTCAATAAAGTATAAAGACTTTCGCCATCTGGATCGCCATTAAATACAACGCCAGTTATTTCAGTTGAAATCCTGTGCTTTAAATATTCTTTCAGTCTATGTATATGTTCTTTTTCTTTTTCTTGATTTTCAGATGTGATTTCTAATGCTTTTGCAAAGCCGATGATGCCATATACGTTTTCTGTCCCAGCCCTCATATTTCTTTCCTGACCACCGCCATGAATCAAAGGATGGATTTTATTTCTTCCGTTGATGTATAAAATACCAATCCCCTTGGGCCCGTGAAATTTATGACCAGATCCTGTAATGAAATCGATATGTAATGCTGATAAGTTTATTGGGAAATGACCAACGGTTTGCACGGTGTCTGTATGAAACAAGGCTTGGTATTTTTGACAGAGTATACCTACTTTCTGGATATCGGTAATATTTCCAATTTCATTATTGGCGTGCATTAAAGTAACGAGCGTTTTTTTATCACTCTCCTTTAGTTTGACTTCCAAATCATTTAAGTCGACATGCCCATTGGGTAAAATATTCACCAGCACCAATTCGGCTTCGCCGAGCTGTGCAAGATGGTTGCATGTGTGCAATGTTGCATGGTGCTCAATTGCGGAGGTGATAATTCTTTTGCACTGCAATTCTCTTACTGAGGCAAATATTGCAGTATTGCTACTTTCTGTACCACCGCTGGTAAAAAAAATTTCTGAGGGGTGTGCTTGAAGGATTTTAGCTACTGATTTTCTTGACTTTTCAATGGCTATCCTAGTTTCTCTTCCATAGGAATAAATTGAAGAAGGATTGCCAAAGTGTTCAGTGAGGTATGGCAACATTGTTTTAACCACCTCAGGGTCAATCGGTGTTGTGGCCGCATTGTCAAAATAAATCCGAGAGGGCATCAATACCTACAATTTTTTCAAATATACGGAATAGATACTACAGGGCTTCCTGTATATCTTTGATCAATTTTATGGCAATATTATTGGCGGTTGTTTCGAAATTGCTTTCTGCAATAACTCTAATAATGGGCTCTGTGTTGCTTGCGCGGAGATGAACCCAGTCTTTGTCGAATTCGATCCTCAAGCCATCAAGCGTATTGATTTGGTTGGATTTGTATTTTACCTTGATCTTCTCAAATATCATCGGCAAGTCAATTACACCGTCTAGTTCAATTTTATTTTTACTGATAAAATAGTCGGGGTAACTGTTTCGCAATTGTTTTACGGTTTTGCTGTTTTTTGCCAAATGGGTCAGGAAAAGAGCAATACCAATTAACGCATCTCTGCCATAGTGAAAATCCGGGACGATGATACCTCCATTGCCTTCGCCACCAATCACAGCGTCAACTTCTTTCATTTTGGCAACCACATTTACTTCTCCAACGGCCGCAGGATGGTAAATGCCTCCGTGTTTTTCAGTAATATCTTTTAGGGCTCTGGTTGATGATAAATTACTAACCGTATCTCCTTTTCTCTTGCTCAATATATAATCTGCTACTGCTACTAGTGTATATTCTTCTCCAAACATGGAGCCGTCTTCACAAACGAATACCAAGCGATCTACATCTGGATCGACTGCTAAACCTAAATCCGCTTTATTGGCAATGACGGCAGCCGATAAATCAGTGAGGTTTTGAGGCAGAGGTTCAGGGTTGTGCGCAAATTTCCCATTGACTTCTCCATTCAAAACCACAATATTTTCGGCGGCTACCCCAAGCTTTTGTAGCAAGGCTGGCACAAAAATAGCACCACTGCTGTTAATGGCATCCACCACAATTTTGAAGTTTTTGTTTTTGATTGCTGCAGCATCAACCAATGAATAAGCCAAGATTGCATCCAAGTGACGATCAGCATGATCTGGTTTATACGTGTAGGTGCCTGCATTTTCTACTCCGGCAAAATGAAGCACTTCCTTGTCTGCATTATTTAAAATTTCAGCGCCTATTTCTGCACTAATGAATTCACCTTTGCTATTGAGTAGCTTTAATGCATTCCACTCTTTTTGATTATGGCTTGCAGTAATGATAATGCCTCCAGCTGCCTTTTCCTCCACCACTTCAAATTCTACAGTTGGTGTTGTGGAAATGCCCAAATCAATTACATCGGCCCCGAGGGAAAGAAGTGTTTGTGTAACCAATTGAGAAACAATCGGCCCACTTATTCTCCCGTCTCTTCCAATGATGATTTTATTGTTACCTTGACTAATCGCCCATTGGCCGAATGCAGCTGTGTATCTTACCACATCCAATGGCGACAATGATTCCCCTGGTTTTCCTCCAATAGTTCCTCTAATTCCTGAAATACTTTTAATTAATGCCAAAATAGCCTGTTTTTAGTACGGCAAACTTACAACAAAGCTCCGGCTATTGCAAGTTTGTGAAAGTTGAACCAAGAAAGATTTTTCATGTAAAAACATATTAATATAAAAAGACTTTAAACAGAGGGAAATACTATTTATTTTTACACTATGCACTTTATTCAAGCAGAGGATTTAACCCTTTTGCAACAATTACTTCATTTCGACTATGAAATGATGATTTATGTGAACAGGATTTGGGTTCATCCTGTTATTGATAATCTGGCGCTTTTCATGAGAGAATCCATTTTTCATGTCCCACTCTATATTTTTATTCTCATCTATGTAATTCAGCGTTTAGGTGTTAAAGGGGTTTGGTGGTTTTTAGGCGCTATTTCAATTGTAGCAATTTCTGATTTGGTAAGTAGCCACATCATAAAAGATTATTTTGACAGGCCAAGACCCTGCAGAGATCCTATTTTAGTCCACCAAATAAGATTTTTAGCAAAATACTGCGGTGCGAATGGCAGTTTTACCTCCTCACATGCTGTTAACCATTTCGCTTTTGCCTCCTATGCTTTTTTCACACTAGGAAAAACGAACAGATGGGTTAAGTATCTTTTCCTCTGGGCAGGTGCAATTGCCTATTCCCAGGTGTATGTTGGCGTGCATTTTCCGTCTGATGTACTATTTGGGGCTATCTTGGGGATGCTTTTTGGTTGGGGGGCTGCTCGAATAGCCAACCAGGCCTTATCTTTACATCAACCAAGTATATGAATGATTTAATTATCCTGTTTCTTCTCATACTGATTAATGGTTTTTTTTCCATGGCAGAAATAGCGCTGGTGTCGGCGCGAAAACCCAGGCTAGAAGGACAGGCAAACAAAGGAGATTTACGTGCCAAAAGAGCATTAACGCTAGCTCAACATCCAGACTCATTCCTATCTACAGTACAAATTGGAATTACTTTGATAGGGATATTTACGGGGGTGTTCTCAGGAGAGCGCATTGTTGATGATGTTGAAAGCTATTTTAAATTTTCACCTTCTGTTTCTGCCTACAGCAATGAGTTGGCAACATTTGCAGTAGTCATAGTTATTACTTTCTTCTCTCTTGTTTTTGGAGAGTTGATTCCCAAAAGAATTGGACTTTCCAATCCGGAAGGTATTGCAAAGTCAGTGGCTGGACCAATGCTGTTTATTTCAAGATTTACTTATCCATTCGTCTGGTTGCTTTCTAAAACTTCCACCTTGGTTTTAAAAATGTTCAGACTAAAGCCGGATGAATCACAAGTGACTGAGGAAGAGATAAAAGCAATCATTAATGAGGGTACAGAACATGGGGCCATTGAAGAGACGGAACAAGAAATTATTCAACGTGTATTTCATTTGGGAGACAGGAACATCACTTCACTCATGACCCATAGAAGTGATATCATTTGGTTCGATTTGCTGGATAATGAAATTAGCATTCGTGAAAAGATTCTTCAAGAACCTCACTCCGTTTATCCTGTATGCGACAGGACAATAGACAATATCAAGGGTATTGTATCCATAAAAGACATGTATGTCAATCCAGACGATATATCCTTTAAGGAAGTGATGGAAATACCGCTATTTGTGCCGGAGAATATCAGTCCCTATCAATTGCTAGAAAAATTTAAACAATCCAAAATTCATACCAGCTTCGTAGTAGACGAATACGGCTCCTTAATGGGTCTTGTTACCTTAAATGATATTCTAGAAGCTATTGTAGGTGATCTCCCTCAACTTGATTTACAAGATTATGAAATCACTGAACGAGAAGACGGCAGTTACCTGGTGGATGCACAAATTCCATTTTATGATTTCTTAACCCGCTTCGAGAAAGCAGATTGGATGAATGAAGGTGAACAAGAGTTTGACACCTTGGCTGGGTTTATTTTACATCAACTAGAACGTATTCCTTCTACAGGAGATCAGTTTGAATGGAAAGGATTTACTTTCGAAATAATTGATATGGATGGGCATCGAATTGACAAGGTGCTTGTAAAAGTGTCTGAGAAACTTCGTAGTGAAATGCAAGAAGAAGAATAACCATGATGGATCTTTCTCTAAAAACAAAAATAGCACTGGTATGTGGAGGCTCGCAAGGTATAGGGAAAGCCATTGCTATTGAATTGGCCAACTTAGGTGCAACTTGTATTTTACTTGCTAGAAATGAAGCCGCCTTGCTAGCAGCAGTGGAAACACTTTCTAAAGAAAACGGACAACAACACCATTTTTTTGTTGTTGATTTTACCAACCTGGATGCAGTTCGTGAAATGGCAAATCAACTTTCAGAAAAGTTTAGCATTGATATCTTGATAAACAATACAGGCGGACCCTCAGCCGGCCCCATAGCAGCGGCAGATCCAACAGTTTTTGAAAATACATTTCGCCAACATTTAATTTGTAATCACCTATTTGCTCAAGCCGTAATTCCTACAATGAAATCAAAAGGTTGGGGTAGAATCATCAACGTGATTTCTACTTCAGTCAAAATTCCAATTAATAATCTTGGTGTTTCCAATACCATAAGGGCTGCAGTTGCTTCCTGGGGAAAAACTTTATCAAATGAGCTTGCTCCTTTTGGCATCACAGTAAATAGCTTACTTCCTGGATTTATTTCAACCTCAAGGTTGGATGCAGTTGCAGAAAGTTTTGCAGCTAGTGCAGGTGTTTCTATTGAATCAATGGTTGAAAGCATGAAAAATTCTGTACCAGCCAAAAGATTCGGATCTCCTCAAGAAATAGCCGTTGTTGCTGCTTTTGTTGCTTCTCCGGCAGCTTCGTATCTTAATGGAATTACCATACCAGTGGATGGTGGTAGAACCGGGACCATTTAAAACCAATAAGCATGGAACTAAGTAAAAAATATGCAGATTTGCTCGATAAAGATGATGTGTTGAGTAGTTTTAGAAACAAGTTTATTATCCCGGAAAAAGAAGGAATTCAACGCACCTATTTCTTGGGAAACTCATTGGGTTTGCAACCTAAAACCACTTCCAATTCCATCGATTATATTTTACACCAGTGGGGAAATGAAGGGGTTGAATCTTTTTTTAATGGAGAGCGTCCTTGGATGGATTTGCATGATCAACTGCTTGGCCCTCTCTCACAAATTGCAGGTGCTCAAAAACAGGAAATCAGTGTAATGGGTCAGCTTACAATAAATATCCATCTGATGTTTGTCAGTTTTTTTAGGCCAGAAGGGAAGCGTCACAAAATGTTGGTAGAAGCCAAGGCTTTTCCAAGCGATCAGTATGCCTTCACCTCTTATCTTGAACATTTGGGATTGAATCCAGCAGATCATCTTATTGAAATACAACCTCAAAAAGAAAACAGTGCCATACAGGATGAGGACATCATTGCTGCAATTGAAAAACATGCAGATGAAATTGCATTGGTTTTTATTGGAGGCGTCAATTACTATACAGGTCAATTATTTGACCTGGAAAGAATTGCCAAAGCCGCAAAGTCGGCAGGAGCAATGATAGGATACGATCTTGCACATGCCATCGGTAATGCAGAATTGAAGTTACACGAATGGGGTGTTGATTTTGCTTGCTGGTGTTCATACAAATATTTGAATGGGGGACCGGGTGCCGTTGGTGCAATCTTTGTACATGACAACCATTTGCATAACAAGCAAATAAGCAGACTTAATGGATGGTGGGGATACAAAAAAGAAGAGCGTTTCAAAATGCATAAATTGTTTAACCCGGCGCCAGATGCAACAAGCTGGCAATTGGGAACACCATCTATGATTCTCTATGCTTGTCTTAAAGCATCTCTTCAAATTTTTGAAGAAGCAGGGTGGAAGGCGGTCCTTGAAAAACAAGCGAAAATTAGATCCTTCTTGGCTTTATCAATTAAAGAGTTAAAGTCGCCAATTTTCACCTGTCTCACCCCAGACAAAAGAGGTTGCCAGGTTTCTCTTTTGTTTCATGAAAAAGGCAGACAAGTATACGACCGCCTATTTGAACAAGGGTTCATGGTAGATTGGAGAGAACCCAATGTAATCAGATTGGCTCCTGTACCTTTATATAATTCTTTTAACGACATCTGGAAATTTCATCATTCGATGAAAGAAATTCTTGCCTCAGTATAAATTGATAATTCCTATCTGGTATGAATAGAAAAGAATTGGTTGAGCAGATAAAACTGAAGAAAAGCTATCTCTGCGTTGGATTAGATACAGATTCTGTAAAAATACCTGCACATCTACACAACGAAGAAGATCCGATTTTTGCTTTCAACAAAGCCATCATAGACGCAACCTTACCCTATTGTGTTGCCTATAAAATCAATACCGCCTTTTACGAAGCACAGGGTCTGAAAGGCTGGGCAGCATTGGAAAAAACGGTGAACTATATTCCTGCTTCGCATTTTAAAATTGCTGATGCCAAGCGTGGCGATATTGGAAATACTTCTACGCAATACGCCATAGCATTTTTGAAGCAATTGCCTTTTGATGCAATCACCATTGCGCCCTATATGGGTGAAGATAGTGTGAAGCCTTTTCTTCAGTTTGAAGGGAAGTGGGCAATAGTATTGGGACTCACCTCAAATTCAGGAGCACATGATTTTGAATTGAAAACATTAGAAGGCGGGGAAAGACTTTATGAGAAGGTCATTAGGACAGTCGCTTCATGGGGCACACCTGAAAATTTAATGTTTGTAGTTGGTGCAACACGCGCTGATGAATTCATTAATCTGCGTTCCATTGCTCCCGATCATTTTTTCCTGGTGCCCGGTGTAGGTGCACAAGGGGGAAGTTTAAATGAGATATCGCAAAAAGCAATGAACAAAGAAGTCGGTTTGCTGGTCAATTCCAGTAGAGATATCATTTTTGCTTCGAGCAAAGAAGACTTTGCTTCAGCTGCTGCTGCAAAAGCCAAATCCTATGCTGAAGAAATGGCCTTGTTTATTCCTTAACCATAGCGCTACTGAGTTTTTCAGCCCATCGCGTATACTCTTTTTTGGATGGATGTAGTTTGTCTTCTGCTACCAGACTTAAATCTTGCTTTACTTCTCGGGTGCCAATAGTGATTTCAATGTAGTGTACTTTATGTTTTTCTGAAGTTTTCTTATTCATAACATTGAAATGATCAATCTCACTGGCAATTTTAGCTCGATCTCTTCTTTCTGCAAAAGGTGTTGCTCCCCAATCGGGTATGCTGAGTACAAAAACATGCTGAGGTTTGTCTCCTGCAAATTGAATAGCTTGTAACATCAGCTGCTCAAACTCTTTTTGATATGTAGCAATATCTCTTCCCCTGTATTGGTTGTTTACGCCAATCAGTAGACTTACATAATCGTAATTGCTTTTTAAAGTCCGCTTTGTTATAGCATCCATTAGTTCGTCGGTAGTCCACCCCGTCTTTGCTACAATCTCAGGATCTGCAATAGACATTCCTTTTTTTCGCAGTAAATCGACTGTCTGGTGTGGAAAATTATCTTCAAGCGGTAAGCCTTCGCCAATCGTATAAGAATCGCCCAACGCCAAGTAGGAATAGTTTTGCTGTGCAGTTGTTTCCATTATACTCATGAGGTAAAAGCTAAGAAATAAAAAGATATAACGCAAGTTTTCCATACAGGTTCAATTTAACCATTTTGGCTTTATCTTTAAGCATAACCGAAATTAACTGCTCATGAAAAGATTGGTATTACTCCTGGCTATGCTTTTGTCTGTTTGCCTGGTCTCAGCCCAGCAAACCTATCATCAAAAAGCAAATTATGATTTGGCCTCTAGGTTTTCTCCAAAGAAGTTGGAGAAAATGATTTTTTCAACTGCTGTTGATCCACACTGGACAAAATCTGGAAATAAGTTTTGGTACATGTATGAAACAACTGCGGGTAAAAAATGGGTAGTGGTTGATCCAGTAAAAATGACAAAAACGGCCATGTTCGATAACGATAAATTGGCTGCAAACCTAACACGTATTGTAAAGGATCCTTTTGATGGCAAACACCTGTCTATTGAAAACCTGAAGTTCGTTCGCGATGACAATTGGATTCGCTTCGAAGTAAAGAGCAGTCTAGAAGTTGAAAAGAAAGATTCAACTAAAAAAGCAAATGCAGCAAAAGAGAAAAAGGTTTTTTATTTCGAATACCATATCAGCGCAGATTCTTTGGTGGAGTTGAAAGACCATAAAAAGCCTGTTGCTAAACCCTCTTGGGCAAATGTTTCTCCTGATCAAAAATGGGTTGTATATGCAAAGAATTTCAACCTCTACCGCATGGATACAGCAAACATGAGAAAGGCAGCACTCAACGATCAGGATAGTACTATTATTGAAGAACAACTGACAAAAGACGGTATTCAATATTATGGTTTTGGAGAAGGATTTGGAGAGAGTAACGTAGAGCAACTCGCGAATGCAAAAAAAAGAAAGTCAGTTCCTGTACTTTGGTCACCTAATTCTCAACAGTTTGTGGTGATGAGAACAGACAGCAGAAAAGTGAAAGACCTTTGGGTGATAAATAGCATTGCAGAGCCACGTCCGACCTTAGAGACTTACAAATACCACATGCCAGGTGAGAAAGAGGCGCCTGTGAGAGAGATGTATTTGTTTGCCGTTGCTGATAAAAAAATACAGCGGATTGGTCTTGAATTGTTCAAGGATCAGGAAGTAGCAGCATGGCCAGCAGAAATGGAAAAGAAAATGCGCGATGAAGAACACAGGCCACTTAAATGGTTAGGAGACGACAATCGTTTTTATTTCAGCAGGACAAGCAGAGACCTGAAGAAAGTTGATATGTGTTCTTACGATATCACTTCTTCAAAGGTGAATGTGCTTGTAGAAGAACGTCTAAATACCTATATCGAAATAAGGAAACCCGTTTTCTTTAATAATGGAAAAGAGTTCATTCACTGGAGCGAGCAAGATGGATGGGCGCATTTATACCATTATGATGCTGACGGAAAGCTAAAGGGTCAGGTAACTAGTGGACCATGGCATGTGGAAGAAATTGAAGGTTTTGATGAAAAAACCAAGACCGTTTATTTTACTGCAAATGGAAAAGAAGCAGGAGAAGATCCGTACTATCTTCATTTTTATAAATCAGGTTTAGACGGAAGTGGCGTTAAATTATTGAACACAGGAGATTTTGACCATGCTGTGGTATTGGATGACGCTAAGAAATTCTTTGTCAATAACTCATCAAGAGTAAATACTGCACCTGTTTCTGCATTGTATGATGCCAATGGAAAAAAGGTAATGGATTTGGAAAAGACAGACCTCACTTCCTTGATGCAAGCCGGATATAAGTTTCCAGAACCCTTTACAGCCAAAGCGGACGATGGCATCACAGACTTGTATGGTGTAATCTACAAGCCATTTGATTTTGATTCAACTAAGAAATACCCCATCATCGCATACGTATATCCTGGTCCACAAACTGAATCAGTCAACAAAGCCTTTGGCCGAAGCATGGATCGTATTGATAGATTAGCGCAGTTTGGTTTTGTGGTGGTCACCTTGGGAAATAGAGGCGGACATCCTTCTCGTTCAAAATGGTACCATAACTACGGTTACGGTAACCTGAGAGATTATGGATTGGCTGATAAAAAAACAGTGATTGAGCAATTGGCGCAAAAGCATAAATATCTAGATGTAAGCAGGGTGGGTATCCATGGGCATTCAGGTGGTGGTTTTATGTCGACTGCCGCGATGTTGGTGTATCCTGATTTCTTTAAAGTAGCGGTTTCTTCTGCAGGCAATCATGAAAACAACATTTACAACAGGTGGTGGAGTGAGAAGCACCATGGTGTGAGAGAACAAATCACTGATAAGGGAGATACTACTTTCTTGTATGCAATTGAAAAGAATTCTGAACTTGCTAAAAACCTGAAAGGAAGATTGATGCTTTCAACTGGAGATATTGATAATAATGTGCATCCAGGAAATACAATTCGTATGGCCAATGCACTTATCAAAGCCAATAAGAGATTTGATTTGGTGGTATTACCTGGACAAAGACATGGTTATGGAGATATGACTGAATACCATTTTTGGTTGATGGGTGATTATTTCAGCAAATGGTTATTGGGTGATTTTTCACAGTCAGTTGATATCATGGAAATGAATCGAGATATGCCACAAAACAAGAAATAAGCAAATCGCTGCTTTACTTGTTATCTTTGCAGGGATGAAACCATTGGTCTTATCCCTGCTTTTTTTTTGTCTCTCCAGTGCTTTATTTGCCCAGGATAGAGATACACTTGTGTCTATGGGAGGAAAGCAGGTTACACTTACTCCAGTTGTTATAAGAAAAGGAACCAATGTGCCTGGATTTATAAAACGTGTGGAGGAAGATTCTACATTCTACAAAGCCTTCAAGAACCTTCGTGTGCTCAATTATAGTGCTACCAATGATGTTCGAATGTTTGACAAGAAAGGAAGGGTGAAGTCGAGTTTATTCAGCAAAACAAAACAATGGGCTGCAAATGGTTGTAGGGTTACCCAGGTGTTAGAAGAAAAAGTTACCGGAGATTACTATGATGAAAACCTCAATCCAAATTATTATACTGGAGAGCTTTATGCTTCTCTGTTTTTTTCAAGGGATACTTTATGCGGACAAACCAATGTGATCAGTGATATTCAGCGATCAATTAAGGGTAAACGGGGGTTAGATAAAAGGAAAGAGCAACTGAAGATGTTGTTTTTCAATCCAGGGAAAGACATTCCAGGAATTCCTTTAATGGGAAACAAGGTGCAGGTTTTTGATGATAAGCACAGTGATTTATATGACTTCTCAGTTGATATTCAAGAATACAAAGGCAAAACCGCCTATGTATTTACGCTAAAAATAAAAGAGGGTTTGTCTGTGTTTAAAAGAGATGATGTTGTTATTGATGAGATGACCACCTGGTTTGATTACAGCAGTTTTGAAGTGATGGAGCGTGATTACAAAATGACCTACAATGCTGGTGTATATCGCTTTGATGTAACGATGCACGTTGAAATAGATAAGTTTGGTGAATTTCTTTATCCCAAATTAATAAGATACGATGGAAGCTGGGGTGTCTTGGTCAAAGGGAGTGAACGTGGTTTATTTACAGCCACGCTTTATGGCCTTTCCGTAAAATGATTAATACTGGTATAGCCACGCCATTTCTCAATTACTTTTTTTAGGTCTTCAGCAAGTTCACTTTCAAACAACATTTCTTTTTCTGTTTCAGGATGAATAAATCCTAATGTTTGAGCATGTAGTGCTTGTCTTTTACAAATATCAAAACAGTTGTCTACAAATTGCTTGTATTTGGTGAAGACAGTCCCTTTTAAAATTCGATTACCCCCGTAGATCTCGTCATTAAAAAGCGAATGGCCAATATGTTGCATATGCACCCTAATTTGGTGTGTCCTGCCAGTTTCAAGTACGCATTCAACGAGGCTTACATACCTCATGTTTTCAAGTACCCGATAATGGGTGATGGCCTCTTTGCCTTGGTCGCCTTCCGGAAAAACATCCATTAATTTTCTTAAACGGGTATGTCTGGCGATATGTCCATTGATGGTTCCACCAGTTTCATCAAAATTACCCCAGACCAAGGCAATGTATTTTCGCTGCACCGTATGGTCGAAGAATTGTTTTGCCAATTTAACTGCAGCCAATTCTGATTTTGCAAGTACAATCAAGCCGCTTGTATTTTTATCAATCCGATGGACCAACCCAAAGCGAGGAAGTTTGGATTCATCCAAATCGGGTTGTTGTTTTTTTAAATGCCAGGCAACACCATTAATCAATGTCCCACTAAAATTTCCTGCACCTGGATGGACCACCATTCCTGCAGGTTTGTTGATTACCAAAACGTGGTCGTCTTCAAATACGATATTCAGGGGAAGTTCTTCAGCAATGATTTCGTAGGTTACCGGGTCTGTATCTGAATAGAATATGATTTGGTCTTCTGGTTTTACTTTGTAGTTGGATTTTATTTTTTGGCTATTGACCAGCACCATACCATTGTCAATGGCATTTTGGATTTTATTTCTGGAAGTGTTTACAACTTTATGGAGTAAGAATTTGTCTATGCGTAGAGGTTCTTGTCCTTTGTCCACAACCAAAGTAAGCCGCTCGTAGAGTTCTTCAGAATTTAATTCGTTGTTTTCTTCAATATGTAGATCTTCTATTTCCTCCTGCGACATTATACTTATTTTTGCAAAGTTAATTGATTGTTCACCAATAGCTTCCAGATGCGCCAAGATGTACATTTTAGAGATTTGGGTATTGTAGAATATGGTGAGGCTTGGCAAATACAGGAGGCTTTGTTAAAGGCCAGTACATCAATAAAATCAAGGCGGGTGAAGGGAGAAACAACCGAAGAGACGGAACACCATCTACTATTTTGTGAACATCCACCCGTATACACCTTGGGGAAAAGTGGTGATGAGGCGCACATCTTGATTTCGAAAGAGGAGCTTTCCCAAAGGAATATTGCCTATTATCCAACAAATAGAGGCGGGGATATTACGTTTCATGGTCTTGGTCAGGTTGTAGGGTATCCTATACTTGATCTTGAGAAATATTATACAGACATTGGCAAGTATTTAAGGTCGTTGGAAGAGGTAATTATTTTAGTGTTAGCAGAATACGGACTCAAAGGTGATCGTAGTCCGGGTGAAACCGGAGTTTGGCTAGACCCTGATAATAAAATGAAGGCCCGAAAAATCTGTGCTTTGGGTGTACGTTGTAGCAGGTGGGTAACCATGCACGGATTTGCTTTGAATGTAAACACGAATTTGGATTACTTTACCTTAATTGTTCCTTGTGGTATAGCTGATAAACAAGTAACCTCTTTGGAGAAAGAATTGGGAAGAATTGTTGAAATGGAAGAAGTGAAGAGGCGGATTAAAGAAAAGTTTTCTCTTGTTTTTGAATGTAATCTTATTTGATATCTGAAGGGATATAAAATCTATTTTTCTCTCTTAATTTTCCGGCTTCGTATAGTTCGTATTTGAACCAGCCGCTTTTATAGAAATTCGACCTGTCTATAAGCAACAGCGGTTCTTTGATGTTTTTCATCTCAAAGACAGGCATACCTTCTTTGGTATAGACATGCATGCTGAATCTCTTTTTATGTACATCAGGCAATGCAATCACGAGGTTACCTTCGTTGTTGGTAAAAATGAATGCTGAGGGGTTAAAAAAATCTTCTTTTGTTGTATTCTCTATTTTGAGAATTGGCTTTATCACTTGGTCTACATAGCGAATGATTTTCATTGCTTTTTCTGGGTTTGCTTTGAATACGCTGTCTATTTTTTTTAAAATAACAGAGTCTGATTTTAATGCCTTTTTAAGGTCAGTTGCAAGCGTAGAATTTGATTTGATAATGCTATCCAATTGCGTTGCAGAAATCATTTTATTCTCGATCTCTTTTTTATCTGCATACTTCTGATCTGTGTTTTTGATTTCTATGCTGGGTTTTTTAGGTGCAGTGAACATATACCTGCTGCCAGACCGCAAATAAAATATTCGGTAATAATAATTTTCGCTGTTTGGTTTTTTATATGCAAATCCGTTGGTGATTGCACCCGGGTCTGGCATAGTTACAATTGAGCGGAACCCACCTATAGAGTCTTTTGATTGTTGTATGATAAGCTGAGCGATGTCGTTGTAAGGATTGACCCAGCCAATTATGATTGCCCCGTTATTTACCTGTACTGTAAAGTTTGGCAAACTGTCTTGTGCATGGGTCGTTATGACCAATGAAAACAAAACGGGAAGGATGGCGGCAGCAAGCTTGGGTCTGAAGGAAACCATTGAAACAAAGTTAACAAGGTTCATTCAAAAAATAAGTTCCTTCTTTTTGAGCGATCTGTTGCCCTGCAATCCGCCGCTGTGGACCAATAATACTTTTGACCCTTCAGGAAATTGGTTATTCATTAGCATCTTATCAAAAGCATATGCTAGTTTTCCTGTATAAACGATATCGGTTGGAATTTGATGCTCTTCATAAAATGAATTCATGAACTGGAGCAGGTCTGGGGTTTTTTTTGCAAATCCTCCAAAGTGGTAATCATAATTCAGTTGAAAAGATTTTTCTGCTATTTCAGTTTCAAATAGCAGTTGCTTGATTTCATTTTCTATAGAGTAATTGTTTTTTAAGGCAGATACCAAGATTAACTTCTGGTGTTGTTGTAGTGTGAGTATCAAGCCTGCCCCCATGGTACCAGAGCCTGCTGATGCCATGATGATGTTATAGTTTCCGGCCTCATTAAATGACAAAATTTCTTTTGCTCCCAGTGCACCGGTTCTTCCATAACCACCATAAGGAATGATTAGACTTTCTGGTTTGTTTGATTCTTCGCAGTCGATTTGCAAAGCATCAAATTTTTCTCTTGTTATAAATTTCAATTCCATGCCATAGTGTTCACAATCCAGTAAGGTATCTGAGAACCGGGGAGGTCTTTCTCCCCTAACATAGCCAATTGATTTTAGTCCATTTTCCTTTGCCATAAATGCCGTTGCCACCAAATGATTGGAGTGGGGGCCCCCAAAACTGACGATTTCTTCTTTTTCTTGATTTAGTGCTTTTTCAATATAATATTTGAGTTTATAAATCTTATTACCAGAAACTACAGGGTGCAACAAGTCTAGGCGCAATACAGCAGCTGTAATTCCCCGTTTCTTTATATAGGTATTAGAGATTTCTTGTATTAAAATATTATCTGTCATATGCTTTACGAAGTTCGTATTTTGATGCTTTGTTTTTTAAATCTAATTTTGCGGACTAAACATTTGTTAGATGAAACCAACACTAATGATTCTGGCTGCGGGTATGGCCTCAAGATATGGAGGAATGAAACAGATAGAGGTATTTGGACCGGACGGCGAAACAATCATGGACTATTCCATCTATGATGCAATTAGGGCGGGTTTTGGTAAAGTGGTATTTGTAATCCGTGAAGAGTTTTCAGAGCAATTCAAGGCAATTTTCGAGCCTAAATTGACAGGGAAAATTGAAACGGCCTATGTGTACCAGCATTTGGATTCCCATCTTGGTGATTATGTTAGACATGATAGCAGAACAAAGCCATGGGGAACGGCACATGCAGTCTTATGCTCAGCAGATAAAATTGCAGAACCCTTTGCAGTTATCAATGCAGATGATTTTTACGGTAGAGATGCTTTTGAGAAAGCATATGATTTTTTGGTTAGAGGATGTACTGCAGAGAACTATGCAATTGTAGGGTATCAACTAACGCAGACTTTATCGAGTCATGGAACGGTAAACAGGGGAGTATGCAGTGTAAATGAAGAGGGTAATTTGACGGGTGTTGTTGAAAGATTGAATATATCAGAAAAAGAAGGTGCCATCTTTGCTGAAGACGGGTTTGAACCCAACCAGTTGAGCGAACAAACAATCGTATCGATGAATTTTTGGTGCTTTCACCCATCTGTTTTTCAATATTCTTCGAAACTTTTTCACGACTTTTTACAAGAAAGAGGTGCTGAAGATAAATCTGAATTTTTTATTCCACTGGTTGCTGATCGATTTATGAATGAGGGCGCTGGGAAAGTAGAGGTTATACCTACCACAGCCATCTGGTTCGGTGTTACCTATAAAGCAGATGCACCAGCTGTTAGGGCGGCTATCGAAAATTTACTTTCAACAGGAGCGTATCCTTCAGGTCTTTGGAAATAAGGAGATGTATTACAGTCGACTAGCTTAATACAACTTTCACCATGTAAATATGGTCTTGTACCTTCTTTGCTTGTTCTGGCTTTGAAGCACCTTTAAGTGTAGAAGCTGCTTTCAAATTGATGTTTTCGTCTTTATCCGATTTTTTAATTTCATCTACTAGGCTATATATGTATTTTGCCTTGGTAGCAAACACAACACCGTTTGCGGATGCTTGTCTTGCATTGAGAATTCCAATCACTTCACCACTTTTATTGAAGACCGGACCACCACTGTTTCCGGGGTTGGCCGTGATGGTAATTTGGAAGGACATGGTATCTCCTTGTAAGCCAGATTTCGCACTTAAATAACCTTCGTCGTATACAATTTCATCTTTAGGGAATCCCATTGTAAATACAGACTCCGCTAAATCAGTTTTAGATTTTCCTATTCCGTAAGGAAGTTGTCTCAGTCCCTTGAAGTCTTCATCGGTAATCTTGAGGATCGCAATATCCGTGGTGAGGTCAACTTTGATGATTTCAGCCAAATAATCAATGCCTTCAATGCTTTGAACAAAAACTCTTTTAGCCCCTTTTACAACGTGTGCACTGGTTACCAAATAACCTTTCTGGTCCACCATAAAACTGGTGCCACCAAATTTAACGTCTGCTCCAGGTTCAATCTTGGTTTTGAAATTATTGATTTCTGCACGTTGGTTGCTGGATTGTTTTTCGAGGTTGCTTACTTTTCTACGAAGTTCTTCAATGTCTCTAATTGGACGATTTGGCGTAAAAAAGGTGATTATACCACTGATGAACAAGGCGGTTATGCCAGCAATGGAAGCAGCCACGGCAACAACCCTGCGGTATTTATTCCACATGTTAATTATGCGCGTACCTGCACTTAATTGCAATTCTTTGATTTCGCCGTTTTCTTGAAGTGTGTGGTGGCTATCATAAAGGTTAGACTTAAACCTCCTCAATTCGCCATACCGGCCCATTTCTTCAAAAAAGAAATGGTACTCTACAACCGATTGGTCTAGCTCAGCGTTGTTTTTACGCGCTTCTTCAAATGCCATTTTTTCCTGAGCATCCATCTCCCCTTTGAGGTATCTTTCTACAACTTCAGCAATCTGTGATTGGTCCATTTTTAGAGTTATCCGTTTTTATATTGAGCGAAGAACAGTTTTTTTAACCTCACGAGGCATTTATATTTCTGGTTCTTTGCATTGTCTGCGTTGGTGTACCCAAAAAAACCTGCTATTTCATGCATATTTTTTTGGTGAACATAGTAAGCTTCAATTAGGCTCTTGCAAGGTTCTCCAATTTTCCCCATGGATGTTCTCATGTTTTGGTACTGCAAGCTCAGTTTTTCATGATCCTCCAAGTCTTCCTCCACCGAAACCACTTTGTCAAAATTCTCAACCCTTGATTCAATTCTTCTGGCATATTGCAACTTCTTTAACCAAAGTCGCCTGCAAACAGAATAGAGGTAGGTCCGAATTTGACAGGTCAACTCAAAATCCTGCTGCTTTGCCTTTTCATAGAGCACAATCATGGCTTCTTGGAAAATATCCCGGGCATCATCTTCCGTTCCATTGTTGTTTACAACAAAATTTTGAATGAGTGTGTAGTTTTCACTGTAAACCGACTCAATCGCCTTCTTGTCGTTCTTGCCAATGGCCCTAAAAACCGATAACTCCTGATCTTGAATTGCCACAATACAGTTATTTAATACCTGGGTAGGCTTTTTTGTAACCCACAAAGCAACAAAAAAAAATCTTTTAATTACGGGTTACATTCTTTTACTTTGCGTATTAAAGAAACAATTATTTAATTTAACATTCAAAAACCCAAAAGAATGAAAAAGTTTTTCGCAATCTTGGCTATCGTAGCCCTAGCATCATGTGGTGGTGCTTCTGAAGCTCCAGCTGCTGACTCAACTGTTGTTGAAGCTCCTGCAATGGATTCTGCTGCTCCTGCAATGGACACTACTGCTCCAGTTGTTGATACAACTGCCGCTGCTACTGAAGCTAAGTAAGCTTTTTTTCATATGGCAAGCAATCGTTGAAGTCGTTCCGTTTTCACGGAATGACTTTTTTTATTTAGTTGAAAATCAACTACTTGCCATATTCCCTATTTTATCTGCCCCATTAAAGTTACCTTTGCAAAAATAGTAGTATGAGTTTTGAAGCGTTAGGCATTGAAGAGTCGTTGTTACAAAGCATTCAAGCCCTTGGGTTTGTAGACCCAACCCCCATTCAGGAAAAAGCAATTCCAATATTATTGAGCGGCACCAAAGATTTTGTTGGTCTAGCTCAAACAGGAACTGGTAAAACTGCTGCATTTGGTTTGCCACTGTTACAGTTGGTTGACGAAAAATCAAATCACCCACAGGCCTTGATCGTTTGTCCAACACGTGAACTTTGCATGCAAATCACGAAAGATTTGTTCAGTTTTTCAACCAAGAAAAAATCAATTAAGACGGTCGCTGTTTACGGAGGTGCGTCAATTGGTGAGCAAATTCGCGATCTTAAAAGAGGAGTACAAGTTGTGGTGGCTACTCCGGGTAGGTTAATTGACCTAATAGAAAGGAAAGCCATCAACCTAAATAACATAAGTTATATTGTCTTAGACGAGGCGGATGAGATGTTGAACATGGGATTCCGTGAAGACATCGAGTTTATACTGGGCAATACGCCCAATAGAAAAAGTATTTGGCTATTTAGCGCAACCATGCCCTCGGAAGTAAAGCAAGTGAGTAAGCGTTTTATGAACTCACCCGCTGAAATTACAATTGGTAAGATGAATGCTGCAAACGCAAACATCGATCACCAATATTATGCCACTTCAGGTATAAACCGTTACCAAACTTTAAAGCGAATCATTGATTTCAATCCTGGAATCTATGGTATCATTTTTACCAGAACGAAAGCGGATGCCCAAAGTGTTACTGAATCATTAATTAGAGAGGGTTACGATATTGAGGCACTTCATGGAGATTTAACACAGGTTCAACGTGATAAGGTAATGGCCAGGTTCAGAGAGAAAAGTCTTCAAATGATTGTTGCAACTGATGTTGCTGCTCGTGGTATTGATGTGAAAGACATCACGCATGTTATTAATTTTGAACTCCCAGATGACCCTGAAGTATACACCCATAGAAGTGGTAGAACAGGTAGAGCTGGAAAAAATGGTGTATGCGTTTCTATTGTTACCCAAAGAGAAGCACACAAGCTTCGTCAGATTGAAAGACTGATCAACAACAAATTCCATAAAATGGATATTCCTTCAGGCAAAGATGTTTGTAGGAAACAATTCTTTCATTTTATCGAAAAAATGTTGAACGCCAATATTAGCCACGGAGAATACGAAACCTATCTTCCTCTTTTAAAGGAGAAATTTGCTCACGTGGAGAAAGAAGAAATTTTACAAAGAGTTGCTGCCTTGGAATTTGATAGGTTCCTTCAGTACTATGAAAATGCAGCAGATCTGAATGCAAGAGACGACAGAAGGGCTGAGCGTGGACCGAGAGAAGCATCCGGACAAGGCCGAACAATCCAACGTGATCGTGGTGAACGCAGCGGTGGTGGTGGATCTGGTGCGGGTTACACAAAACTATTTATCAACCTGGGCACCAAAGACGGGTTTTACAAGGCCAGTTTTCTTCAATTTATTTTAGACATGAGCGACCTGAAAAAAGAAGTCTTGGGTAAAATCGACATGAAAGAAATGAACAGCTGGGTTGAGATCGAAGGTGGCGCAGCACCTCAAATGCTCAGATCAATAGATGGAAAGAAATTCAAAGGCAGAAAAATAAGGATGAATGAAGCCGATGGATTTACATCTCGAAACAGATATTGATATTTTTTTGAAAAACGTTCAATGTTTCTTATATTTGCATAGATGATTACGAACAGAACTCCCTACTTCTTTTATTTTTATTACTACTTTACCAGTGGTACGGGAACTGCTTGTTGAAAAGATAATAAATAACCAATCAACATAAGTGTCCCGGCTAACCACCGGGATTTTTTTTTAAATGGAGGGCATGAAAAAAGTACAAGGGAATAGGGAGACAGCCTGCCTGCCGGTAGGCAGGGGAACAGCAAATAGTCTGCCTGTAGCAATTCAGGGCTATGAGGGTAGTTTCCACCAAGTGGCGGCAAGAAGCTTTTTTGGTAAGCAAGTTGAAATTCTACCTTGTGCAACTTTTACGGAAGTTATAAAAGAGGCATCTAGTAAAAAAAATACAAGAGGTGGTATTATGGCCATCGAAAATTCTATCGCTGGCAGCATTCTTCCAAACTACAACTTGTTGCAAAAGTCTAATCTCTATGTTTCAGGTGAAGTGTATCTTCAAATAGACCAGCACTTGATGGTTAATCCCGGGGTAAAAATTTCAGACATCAAGGAAGTGCATTCTCACCCAATGGCACTTTTGCAGTGCACTGGATACCTGAATAAACATGCTTGGCGTTTGGTAGAAACGGAAGACACGGCATTGAGTGCGAAGCATGTGCACCAACGAAAAAGCAAACATATTGCTGCTGTTGCAGGTAGTTTGGCTGCGGAACTCTTTGGTTTGAAAATTATTTCTCCTAGTATTCACGACGTAAAAAATAATTACACCCGTTTTTTGGTGCTTCAGCAAAAAGAAACGGAAGTAGAGGGGGCTAATAAGGCTTCTATAAATTTCCATACCGATCATGCCAAAGGTAGTTTGGCCAAAGTTTTGTCGCTTATTGCAGACGCTGGAGTTAATCTAAGTAAACTACAATCTTTTCCAATTGCAGGGAGTCAGTTCAAATACGGGTTTCATGCAGACTTAGAATTTGATCACCTGAATCAATATAACGATGTGATGAAAGAACTAAAAATGCGCACAGCCTTCCTGAGGGTATTGGGTGTGTATAAAAAAGGAAAATTCAATAAATAGGATATGATAAAAGTTTCATCAAGATTGGACGGTATAGGTGAGTACTATTTCTCTTCTAAATTGAGAGAGATTGAGGAATTGAATAAAGCCGGTCATCAGGTTATCAACTTGGGTATTGGGAGTCCTGATTTGCCTCCACACCCTTCAGTTATTGCAGCGCTGCATGAGGAGTCATCAAAAGCCAACACACATGCATACCAATCCTACAAGGGCACCCCAATTTTAAGAAATGCAATTGCGGCCTGGTATAAAAGATGGTATCATGTGGATGTAGATCCCAGTGCAGAAGTATTGCCATTGATTGGTAGTAAAGAAGGGATTATGCATATCTGTATGACATTTTTAGAGGAAGGTGATGCTGCGTTGGTGCCAAACCCTGGCTACCCAACCTACACCAGTGCAGTCAAATTGTCTGGTGGTAAAGTATTGCCTTACGAATTACAAGAAAAAAACAATTGGCATCCTAATCTTGATGAGTGGAAAAAAACAATTGATGATCACCAAGCTTTGGGTAAAGGGAAAGTAAAATTAATTTTCCTGAATTACCCGCACATGCCTACGGGACAATTGCCTGATGCCGACTTATTAAAAGAAATTGTAGCATTTGCAAAGACCGAACAAATTCTTTTGATTCACGATAATCCTTACAGCTTTATTTTAAATGAAGCTCCATTCAGTTTATTGTCTCTAGATGAAACAAAGGAAGTGGTGGTTGAACTGAACTCGCTTAGTAAGTCGCACAACATGGCAGGTTGGCGTATTGGAATGATCGTGGCTTCTGCATCTCATGTAGATGCCATCTTGAGGTTCAAGAGCAATATGGATTCTGGTATGTTTTTGCCGGTACAAATGGCTGCGGCAAAAGCATTGGAGCTGGATGCGTCTTGGCACAGTGAAGTAAATAGTGTCTACAAAGAGCGTAAAGAAATTGCTTGTGAACTACTTGATTTACTTCATTGTACGTACTCAAAAAATCAGGTAGGTATGTTTGTTTGGGCAAAAATTCCGGATACGTATAAAACTGGTTTTGAATTAAGTGATGCGGTGTTATACAAAGCCAATGTGTTTATTACGCCTGGAGGAATTTTTGGAAATGCGGGTGATGGGTTTGTACGTATAAGTCTATGTAGCAAGAAGGAAGTTTTGTTGCAAGCTATTGAAAGAATAAAAAATAAGTTAGGATTCGCATAATCGTTAACAGAGGAACAGATGAAAAAAAACTTTGCAATTGTTGGTGTTGGATTAATTGGTGGGTCTTTTGCATTGAAATGCAAGGGCAAGGGACTGTCTCACAGGATTTATGGTGTTGATAATAACCCTACGCATTCAGTTCAAGCAATTGGACTTTCACTTGTAGATGAAATGACTGATTTGGAAACTGCAATTGCAAATGCCGATGTAGTTGTGATCTCTATTCCGGTGAATGCACTTGCTGATTTGCTTCCAAAAATTTTAGACTTGGTAGATGAACAAGTGGTTATTGATATGGGATCAACAAAACGACATATTGGCGCTGTGGTAGAAGCACATCCAAAGCGGGGGAGGTTTGTAGCTGCTCACCCTATGTGGGGTACTGAATATTCTGGCCCAACTGCAGCAGTAGAAAATGCTTTTGAAAACAAGGCGGTCATCTTGTGCGATCTCGAAAAAACAGATGCTGATGCAGTTTCAATTGCTGAAGAAATTTTCACAACGATGCAGATGAGAATGATACAAATGAATGCAAATGACCACGATCTTCATGCTGCTTACGTAAGTCATATTGCACACATCACTTCATTTGCCCTCGCTAACACTGTATTAGAAAAAGAAAAAGAGGACAACGCAATTTTTGAAATGGCGAGTGCCGGATTTGAAAGCACGGTTCGTTTAGCAAAGAGTAATCCAGCGATGTGGACACCCATCTTGATGCACAACCGAGAAAATGTACTGGATGTTTTGAATGAACATATTTCCCAACTTAAAAAATTCAAGTCTTGCCTTGAAAAAGAAAATTGGGAATACTTAAATGAATTAATGTCTAGCGCAAACCAAATCAAAAGAATTATTCAATAAAATAACACACTCAAAATCTATTAATTTTATATCATGGAAAATTTAGCCGCCTCACAAAAATCAGCCGTACAGACTGCATGGGGAAAACGCCCCCTCATTATTTCTGGTCCTTGTAGTGCTGAAACCGAGGAGCAAGTAATTGAAACAGCTCAACGATTGGCCAAAACAGGCATGGTAAACATGCTCAGGGCGGGTATCTGGAAACCAAGAACGAAACCGGGTATGTTTGAAGGTGTTGGTGCTAAAGGGTTGCCTTGGTTGCAACAAGCAAAAAAGTTGACTGGCTTGCCAACAACAGTTGAAGTAGCAACAGGTAAGCAAGTTGAGGATGCGCTCACGTTTGATGTTGATGTACTTTGGGTTGGCGCTAGAACTACCGTGAATCCATTTAGTGTTCAAGAAGTGGCCGATGCCCTTCGTGGTGCAAACGTTCCTGTAATGATTAAAAACCCCATCAACCCAGATATAGAATTGTGGCAAGGTGCTGTAGAACGAATTTCTAGAGCGGGCATTAAAGAGATAGGATTGATTCACCGCGGTTTTTCATCCTATGGCAATACAGAATTTAGAAATGCACCTATGTGGCATTTGGCCTTGGAAATGAAACGCAGAATGCCAGGGATGTTGATGGTAAACGACCCTTCGCATATTTGTGGCAGAAGAGATATTCTCCAATCTACAGCTCAAAGAGCAATAGACCTTGATTTTGACGGCTTGATGATTGAAAGCCATATTGACCCAGATAATGCATGGAGTGACGCAAAACAACAAATTACACCAGAGCGATTGGGTGAAATGTTAGAAGCAATCAGTTGGAGAAATGAACATGTTCCTTCCCCTTCTTTTCATGCGGCTCTAGATAAATTGCGTGAACAAATCAACCACATCGATGATGAATTAATGCAATTGATTTCTCAAAGAATGTTTATAGCAGAACAAATTGGGACTTACAAAAAAAACAACAACGTAACTATTTTTCAGCAAAGCAGGTGGAATGAAGTGCTTGAAAAAGCAATGGCAAAAGCTTCAAGAATTGGGTTAAGCGAAGAATTTATCACACGCTATATGGATGCTATCCACATGGAAAGCATCAATAGGCAGAACCAGATCATGAATAACGACTAATTTTTATGATAAAAAAGACATACAAATTTTCAAGTGCTAACGTAGATGTATACTTTGCTGCAGCATTCAAACAGCTTAATAAAGTTATCGATCAAAAAAAAGCCATTCTCATCACTGATGAAAATGTGTTTAAAGCCCATAAGTCCAAGCTTAAAGGCTGGAATGTGATTACGCTAAAGGCGGGTGAGCAATTTAAAATACAACCAACAGCAGATGCTATCGTTGAGCAGCTGATTGCATTTCAGGCAGATCGATCATCCATTTTGGTTGGTGTTGGTGGTGGTGTAATTACTGATTTAACAGGATACGTTGCATCAATTTACATGCGTGGAATTCAATTTGGATTTGTTCCTACAAGTTTGTTAGCCATGGTGGATGCATCAATTGGAGGGAAAAATGGAGTTGATGTTGGCGAATACAAAAATATGGTTGGTGTAATCCGGCAGCCTTCTTTTTTATTTTACGATAGTGATTTTTTATCTACGTTGCCTGAACAAGAATGGTCAAATGGATTTGCTGAAATCATCAAACATGCTTCCATACTTGACAGTGCTTTATTTGCGCGCTTAGCCAAAATGAATTTGGCTCAGCTGCAAGCGGATAAAAAACTACTGGATCTACTTATTCGAAAGAATGTGGAGATCAAGTCTTCAGTAGTAAAGAATGATGAATTTGAAAAAGGGGATAGAAGATTGTTGAATTTCGGACATACACTTGGGCATGCATTAGAAACTCAATATGAACTTTCACACGGACAAGCAATTGCTTTGGGTATGGTTTTTGCTTGTTGGTTATCCAATAAATTATTGGGTTTTAAATCTGAATTAGATGTTGAACAGCTGTTGGTCCAATACGGATTGCCTACCCGTGCTGCTTTTGATGTGAATCGTGTTTTTGAAATATTTAAAATGGATAAAAAAAGGACTACAAAAAATATGCGCTTTGTCTTGCTTTCCGCCATTGGTAAAGGCCGCGTTGTTGAGTTGCCACTCACCGAATTAAAGAAACATTTGGTTGCGTTCAATCGATTAAACAAAACGCAAAAATGATTATAACAATACATCCTTCTTCGGTTCATGGAAGTATAAGAAGTCCGCGTTCTAAAAGCGACATGCAAAGGGCATGTGCAGCAGCATTGTTGCATAAGGGTACAACAACCATTCAAGATCCTGGCCGAAGCAACGACGATCTGGCAGCACTTGATGTAATAATCAAGTTAGGAGCATCTCTAAAAGATGAAGGTGATTTCATCACTATTTCCAGTAACGGTGTGAATCCAAAAAATAATCAAATTGATTGTGGAGAAAGTGGTTTGGGTATAAGGATGTTTACGCCCATTGCTGCTTTATCTGCACTTCCACTTACCATTCAAGGAACAGGCTCTTTGGTTAGTCGTCCAATGGATTTTTTTGATCAAATCTTTCCTCAATTAGATATTTCGATAACAACACGTGAAGGAAAACTTCCCTTGCAAGTAAAAGGCCCCTTGGTGCCTAAAGACATTCAGGTAGATGGCAGTTTAAGTTCTCAGTTTTTAACTGGTCTGTTGATGGCCTATTCAGCGAGCAATGCAACAGGGGTAACCATAACAGTACATGATTTAAAGAGTAAACCCTATATCGATCTTACCTTACGTGTGCTAAAAGATTTCGGCATGAAACTACCCTTGGTCAACAACCATGAGCAATTTGAGTTTTCTGCAGAACAACACCAGCAGCCAGTTGGGAACATAAATTACAAGATTGAAGGTGATTGGAGTGGCGCTGCTTTTTTGTTTGTTGCTGGTGCCATTTCAAATCCCATTACGATTGAAGGCATGCGCTCAGATTCTGTTCAAGCCGATATTAAAATAGTAGAAGCAATTAGAGATGCAGGAGCTAACTTGACTTACCATGATGGAAAATACAGTGTTGGTCCTGCCCAACTCAAGGCTTTTGAATTTGATGCAACAGAATGCCCAGATCTTTTCCCGCCTTTGGTTGCATTGGCATCCTATTGCGATGGAATTACAAGAATCAAGGGTGTCAATAGATTGGCACACAAGGAGAGCAACCGTGGATTATCTTTAAAGGATGTTTTTGGTAAGATGGGTATTCAGGTTGAATTGGATGAAAATTGGATGCTGGTGCATGGCGGTAAACAAGTACTTTCCGCACAAGTGCATTCACACCACGATCACCGAATTGCGATGGCAGCAGCAATAGCTGCCTTGGGGGCATCCGGACCAATCATTATTGAAGCAGCGGAGGCCATCAATAAATCATATCCTGAGTTTTATAACCACTTAAAAAGCCTAGGTGTTCAATTAGAAACAGAAACCAATTAAATTCGTAACATGAATCAGTTTGGCAAACTTTTTACAATCAGCATCTTTGGCGAATCACATGGTGAAAGTGTGGGTGTTGTTATTGATGGTTGTCCGGCTGGCATGCCCATCTCGGTAGAAGATTTTATTGAGGACACTGAACGTAGAAAGGGAGGCATGCAAAAAGGGACTACCCCAAGGCAGGAAGAGGATCTTCCCTTGTTTAAGAGTGGTGTATTTAATGGGAAAACAACAGGTGCACCATTGACCTTGCTTTTTGAAAATAAAAATACCCGCTCAGGTGATTATGAAAAACAAAGAGCAGTACCAAGACCAGGTCATGCTGATTTTGTAGCGAATAAAAAATTTGGAGGCTTTGAGGATTATAGAGGCGGCGGTCATTTTAGCGGTCGACTTACCCTATGTTTGGTGGCTGCAGGTGTAGTGGCAAAAAAAATGTTAGCGCCTTTAAAAATAGTTGCTACCATCACTGCCATCGGGGGAGAAACTGATGTTGAGCAAGGTTTGCAAAAAGCGATAACGAATAAAGATTCGGTTGGCGGTATTGTAGAATGTAGGGTAGCCAATTTGCCAATCGGACTTGGAGAACCATTTTTTGATTCAGTAGAATCACTCATTGCCCATGCAGTTTTTGCCATACCCGCTGTTAGGGGAATTGAGTTTGGTACAGGTTTCAAGGCTGCTGATATGTTTGGGATAGACCACAATGATGCAATTGAAAATGGCGATGGTAAAACAATCACCAATCATGCAGGTGGTATTGTTGGTGGAATTACGAACAGCAATGAATTGGTATTTAGAATTGCGATAAAACCTACTTCCTCTACCCCTAAGGAACAGCAGACATACAATTGGGAAACAGATCAAGTTGATGGTTTTGCAGTAAGGGGGAGACATGATTTGTGTATCGCCTTGCGCGTTCCTCCAGTATTGGAAGCAGTTACTGCCATAACATTAGCAGATCTGATGCTGCGCGAACAAAGAATTAAAAGAGTATATTCATAAAATTATGCCAATCATTTACCATATTACTACTTCCTCCGCTTGGGATAAAGCAAAATTAGAGGGAGCTTATACTGCGCCATCATTAACAAATGAAGGTTTCATTCATTGCAGTCACGAAGAACAATTAGCGGATGTAAAGCAGCGTTATTACCAAGGGACTACAGATCTTGTATTGCTAACAATAAATACTGATTTACTGTCTAGTCAATTTATTTTTGAGTGGTCACCTTCCGTGCAAAATACCTTTCCGCATGTATACGGACCAATCGATTTAAGTGCAGTTGTGGATGTGAAATCCTATTAATTTATTCCTAATTCCTTACCGGCACATTTTCCACCCAACTCCAATACAAGATAGGGCTGTTCCATATCTCGTGCAATTGAAATGAATTCATTTACATCTGCAGTATTAAATGCAAACAGATCATAGTGGCAGGGAACAACAAAGGGGATCTTGCATTTTTTTGCAAGTGTAACTGCTTCTTTGGCATTTAGATTTCCAGCTACTTTTCTTGCAGGGTCATTGCCATTAATTGGTAATAAGGCAAGCTGTGGTTTAAAGTCTATGATTAATTCTTCTAAACCTTCATAGTATAAAGTATCTCCACTATGGTAAATTTTATATGGACCAATTTGAATAAAATAGCCCAGGTATAAACATTGACCTTTTTCGTTTCTATCGATTCTGTTGTGTGAAGCAGGGATTGCTATGAAACTGAAATCACCTTCCGTATAATTTTCACCATCATTCAATCCAATTGGCTTTTGAAAATCCATTTTTAAACGGGTAGTCACAAATTCCCTATTGGCCTCTGGAATGATTAATTTACATGCCGGGTTGTTCTTTAATATAGGGATAAGGGTCTCTGCATCTAAATGATCAGTATGGTTGTGGCTTGATGTCATAAAATCAATAGTGGGTAGCAAGGCAGGATCTATTACCAATTCACTGATACGCTCATGCGGTTTCTCCGTGTCTTTGTATTTTAGTGTCAACGAATCTGAAAGATAGGGGTCGATCAATAAGCGCTTGCCTTGGTATTGAATTAAATAACCGCTTTGTCCCAGCCACCAGATGTGCATATCGGTAGATGCTTCATGCTGAAGTATATCAGCTAAAAGAGATTTGTCTTTGCGTTGTGCTTTAATCATGGACTTATCTCATTTGGCGAGCACCTTCAACCATATTTACCAGCTTTTGTTTCGCCGCCCATCTTGCAGTTTGGCTCAAACCACAATCTGGTGCAACAGAAAGTTTTTCTGCCGGCACAAATTGCAAGCATTTTTTGATGCGTTCTTTCACATCAGCAACAGTCTCAACATAATAGTTTTTTACATCGATGATGCCAACAGATACATCCATCTTTTCTGCGAAGTTGGCGAGCAGTTCGATTTCTGCAAATTCGCGATTGGCCATTTCAATGTGAATTTCATCAACATTCAAATCAAGAAAATCTGGAAGCATCGGTTTTAGACTTCTATAACCAACTGGTCTTCCTTTGAAATTGCCAAAGCAAAGGTGTGTAGACAGTCTACATTTGCCCTGTATAGTTGAAACAGTATTGTTGAATATTTCTACAAATTTTTTCGTGTCTTCTTTGTAGGCATAACAACTCATGGAGGGTTCATCCAAGGTAATCTCTGTGCAACCTGCTGCAATAAGGGCCTCCAATTCTTTTTTAATGATAGGGGTTAATGCAGCTGTGATTTCCCACCTGTCTTTGTATTGTTTGTTTGGCAACAATCTTCCACTTAAAGTATATGGACCAGGTAAGCTACATTTCAAAACAGGCCCTGCTGGTGCTAGTTTTTTTAAACGAAGAAACTCTTTCACTGAACCTAATCCATTTGGTGCAACCAATTCATCCACGATGCTGTGTTTACCACGTTGATCATGTGCGGGGGGACCAAATTTTCTTGTCTCGTTATGGTTGGGTTGTATGCCTTTTATAAAGCCATAGAAAGAAAGATTAAAATCAAATCGGGTTTGTTCGCCATCAGTAATTACATCAAGTCCTGCATTTACTTGATCGTGAATTGCAGCAACAACTGCATCTTCTGCCATTTCTTCAATGTCTGCTGCGCCAAAGGCGGATAAATGTTGTGTAGAGAATTCTAACCATCCTGGAAAAGGGTAACTTCCTACTACAGTCGTTCTGATTGGAATGGGTTGCATAAGGGTATTTAAAATTTATATAGTTGGGTTAATCTTATTGCATGTTGGTCGTAAGCGGATTCAAATAACCGAACAGCTTCTTCCGCGCCTACCACATTTGCAGCCGAAAGAACAGTTGGTGGATGGCCAGCTTCAGTTAATAGTGCGGCAACCCTGGCTTTGATTGAGTTGATGATCAATACACCTCCTAATGTTGAACCTGGAGCTACGGGTGTAGGGAGATTTTCAATGGCTATCATGGCATCTCCTATCGGAGCTCCTGTGTCAATGATAAGATCAGAGAAGTCACTTAGTTTTTTTCCATCTTCTCTTTTGCTTTTACTGGCCGCAGCGTGCTCTTTAGTTAGGATGCTAACTACTTTTATATTTTTCCTTTGAAACAAGTCCGCCATTTCAATAGGTACAATATTGGTCCCACCCGAAGAAATGATCAGGGCGGTATCCTCTTCTTGTAATGTAAAATTTCTGAGAATTCTTTCTGCAAATCCAGATACGTTTTCTAAGAACATCGCCTGTCTTTGTCCATTGGCTCCTACAACAAGGTTGTGAAAGGTAAGCGACAGTTCAACTATGGGATTGAAGCCTGGGAAAGATCCATAGCGTGGCCACATTTCTTCTACCATAATGCGGCTATGGCCTGAGCCAAAGACATGCACCATTCTTCCTTCTAAAATTGTTTTTGAAAACCATTGGGCTGCTGTTTCAATTTCAGCTGATTGTGCCTCAATTACATCACAAATGGTTCTGCTTTTATCGATGTATTTTTTTATTTCATCCATTGTTAACGCTTTCAATTTGTTAGGCGTGCTGACCCTCTGAGACCGACCATCCTCCGTCAATACAAATATTTTGTCCGGTTATAAAATTGGCTTGATCAGACAGCAATAAAGTTGCCATTGAAGATAAGTCATTTGCTTTTCCAATCCTTCCCCCGTCTAAGGGTTGTTTTGTTTTTATGTAGTCCATTATTGCTCTATTTTCTGTCGCTCTTTTAGACATGGGTGTTTCTACCAGTCCAGGTGAAATTACATTGATCCGAATATTTTCACTTGCATAATGAGCCGCAGCAGCAGTAGAAAGGCCTATGATGGCTGATTTTGCTGCCGCATACGCATGCGTTGAAAAAAAACTTGGAGCAGGGTGGCTGGCTAGAACAGATGCTAGATTTACAATAGCTCCTGCTTTTTTGTGATTTAAAAAATATTGAATGGCCGCTTTATTGGATAGCATTACTGATGTGGCATTGAGTTCAATTGTTTTTTCCCAGCCTTCCAAACTCATTTCATGCAACGGTCCGTCACCAAAAGATCTTCCGCTTCCTCCTGCCACATGAAAGAGTCCGTCAAAACCCTTATAAGTATCCGTACACATTTGAATGGCTTGAAGAATAGTTTCTTCTTTTCTTGCATCGGCATACAAGGTGGTTAAGCCTTCTATTGATTCATTGTTTGATTCATTTTCTTGCTTGCCAATGCTTAGCACTTGTGCGCCTTCTTCAATAAATTTTTGTACTGCCATCCAGCCAATGCCTGAAGTGCCACCAACAACAATTATTTTTTTATCGCGTAGTATCACGTGTAATTTTTTTCAATTGTTTGAAACTAAAATCCAATACATCGTATTCGTCTCCATTGGGCCAATAATAATGCCACCATTCTGTATCGAATTTAATGAAGCCGTTTTTTTCCATCAGCTCCCTTAAGAATTCTCTGTTGTTTTTCTTTGATTCACTCAATGTTGGAAAACCATGAAAGGCTTTTTCTGAAAAATCATCATAGCCGGTAGGCATGTCTATCAGTTCTCCGGTCTTTAAATTGTAGAGCGTAAAATCAATTGCAATTCCCCTGTTGTGTCCGCTTCCCTTGGAAGGATTGGCGACATATCTTTCATCTTTGATCAGTTCCCAAAAACGGACGGTAACGTGGTAGGGACGAAAGGCATCCCAGACCAAGATGCCCATTCCTTTTTCATTGAGTTCTTTTGCTACCCGTGCCAATGATTCGGCAGGTGCTTTTCTGAGATAGGTCGTTTGGGTATTAGAACGGTAGAGACGTACCCCTGTAAAATTATTTGTAGTGGCGTAGCGGAGGTCGTATTTGATATTGGGGACAATCGACTTCAATTCAACCATTTCCAGTTGGGGGTTTTTATTAATGGCAGCAATAAGATCTTTGGGGTCATTTACAATTTTTAACTTGTCCTGTGCCGATACAGAAGCAAAAAGTATGCAAGAGATAAGGAGAAACAAGAATCTATTTGGCTTTAGTAATTTCAAAGTAAATCTTTGAGGAATTTCATAAAGACACTAAGATAATAAGAAAGAGGTGGAATTGTATTTTCTTCTATTGGCTTATAAAATTATTAATTTAAAAATGTGTAAATATATGATTTACAATAAAATGTATAATTAAATGATTGATTTTAACGCTAAAAACTGGTATTTTTAGCATATTTAAGGTAAATTTATCTCCCCTAATGCGGATTTTCAAAAACACCATATTGATTCATAACCTCCTGGTTCTTGCATTGTTATTGCCAGTCTTGGGTGTCTTTGGTCAGAAAAAAAATTACAGAAACATACCTGTAGTGGATACTGCTATTGGCAATGCCAGTTTCTATTCCGATAAATTTATTGGGAAAAAGACTGCCAATGGGGATGTGTTTACTCAAGAAAAGCTAACATGTGCGCACAATACCTATCCATTGGGGTCTAAAGTAAGGGTAACCAACCTAAAAAATGGAAAATCGGTCATTTTAAGGGTAAACGACAGGCTACATCACCGAAATCCTCGTTTGGTCGATCTTACAAGGGCAGGAGCCACCAAATTGGGCTTTAAAAAGGCAGGAATCATCAAAGTTAAAGTTGAGCTGGTTAAGCCCGAAAAAGAAAACTTGCCCAAAAGCCAATAAAAATTTTAACTTTCAACCTTCAGGGATTATTTTTGTTGTACTCAAAACATTACTGTTTATGAAAAGGATATTTCTAATCGTTTTAATCGCTATTTCTTTTACAGCCTTAAATGCCCAGGATACAAAGAACATGTATACCAAGGGAAAAACTTTTGGATTGCAATTCACACTGCATGACTACAAAACTGCCAGCGAAATTAGGAATGGTGGAATGAGTCAAGTGTTAACAAAACAACAGTGGAATAAGTTAAGCAGGATGAGACCTGGAATCGCTGTAAATTATACAGAGGGTTTAAATGATAATTTTGATGTTAATGCGAGATTTGGTTTTTCATATTTGGAATATCAATTGACCAACAAGCCCTTCGAAAGAAGTGTTGGTTCTAAGCCTTATTTTGAAGGTGATGTAAATTTATTTATGAAGTTGACTTCAGATCAGTATTTCGTATCACCGTTTTTATCTCTTGGTGCTGGTGCATCAGTATGGAGAGGTTATTATGCAGCGTACATACCAGCAGGTGCTGGTCTTCAGCTGAACTTGTTTGATCAAACATTCTTTATTTTACAAGCGCAATACAGAATGCCGGTCACTGTAAATGCATCTCATAATTTATTTTATAGCTTTGGTATCCAAGGAACCTTGGGTGGCAAAAAATAAATTTAATTTATAAATTGAAAAGGCCATGATTGAATCATGGCCTTTTTTTATTGCTCTTTTTTCCCAAATACTCTTTTCAAGAAGCCCTTTCGTTTTGCACTTGTATCTTTATCGACGGGAGGTTGATTCGTTTCTTTTGCTGGACCAGCTTTGGGCATTTCTTTTGGTTTGTTGGTTTCTTCAAACTTCTTTGACTCGGTTACCACTTTTTCTCTTCCATCGCTGATTGGTATTTCAATGTACTCATTTGCATTATATCCCTCTTCACCTTCAGCAGGCAAGAGTTCTTCCGATTCTTGAATTTGGTTGTAATCAAATATAATTTCGTTTTGCATGTTTGCAGGAGGGATATAAGCTGCCCCTGGGTCAATATTTAAGCTTTTGTCGTTGAACACTTGTTGGTAATAATAGGCCCAAGCAGGCATCGCCATTTGTGAACCACCTGCGGTATATAACATTCTCAGAAAAGGATCGTCACAGCCTACCCAAACGCCGGAGAGTAGTTGCGGACTAAATCCAATAAACCAGCCGTCTGCATTGTCGTTTGTGGTTCCTGTTTTACCCCCTAATTGTCCGGGTACACTATACGCCCCTCTCAAAGCCCGCGCTGTACCAAAATCAACCACGCCTTGTAACATTTTAGTCATTACAAAAGCTTCACTTTCGCTAATTACTTCTTTGGTCTCAGCCCTAAAAGAAGCCAATACATTTCCATTTCGGTCTTCAATGCGACTGATGAAATTGGGTTTCACATTGAAACCCCTACCTGGAAACATGCTAAAGGCTTGCACCATTTCAAATAAAGACAAATCCGCAGACCCCAAGGCAATAGATGGGTAAGGTGGAATGGGATTTACAATGCCGCATTGTTTTGCAAAATCGATCGTTCGCTGTACACCAAGTTGGTTGATGAGATGAACTGCTGCTGGGTTTTTTGAAAATGCGAGACATATGGCCATTGGACCACCTGAACCGTCAATCATTTTGCCTCCCATATCAATCGGACCTCCAGGCATGTTTGTTTCTGGCGTATAGCCATTCATTACGCCCAAAGTGTACAAGATTGGTTTAAATGTTGAGCCAACTTGTCTTTTGGTTTTGACGTTAACGTGGTCAAATTTATAGCGTTTAAAGCTACTGCCACCAACCCATGCTTTAACATCACCTGTCAATGGATCCATAGACAACAACCCAATCTGCATGATTTGCTTGTGGTATCTTATTGAGTCTAGGGGAGACATGGTGGTATCTTTTTCCCTATTTGCATTCCATGCAAACACTTTCATTCTGATGGGCTCTAAAAAGGATTGTCTGATTTCCTCATCTGTTAGTCCATCTTCTTTTAAATTTCTCCACCTGTCCGTTTGCTTCATCGCATTATCCAAAATCGCTTTCCCATCCTTTGTCTTCCAAACTGAACCATCTTTGATGTTGTATTGGCTATTGAAGACTTTTTGCAAATTTTGCATGTGTCTATATACCGCCACTTCTGCATATTCCTGCATTTTGGGGTTGATGGTAGTGAAAATTTTTAAGCCATCTTTGTAAATGTCATAGGGTTCCCCTGTTTTTGGATTCTCGTTTTCTTTACACCAGTTTTTTATTTCGTCTCTGAGTACTTCTCTGAAATAAGGTGCAATACCCGCATTCTCATCTAGTTTGAGGTACTTCAATGCAATTGGCGCAATCTTGAGTGCTTTGGCCTCTTCTTCACTTAAAAACTCATTTCTTACCATTTGCTCCAACACCGTATTTCTTCTTGCCATGGCTGCCTTAGGATTTCTTCTTGGGTTATACCTTGTGCTGCCTTTGAGTAATCCAATAAGCACCGCTGCTTCTTCTATCTGTAATTGGCCTGGTTCTTTTTGAAAATAGGTTTTAGCTGCATTTCGTATTCCATAGGTTTCATCACCGTAGTTGACCATATTCAAATACAAGGTGATAATTTCCTCTTTTGTGAAATTTCTTTCTAAGCGAATGGCCACAATCCACTCTTTTAATTTTTCAATTAATCGAGTAACACTTTTGCTACTTTGTTGTCCAAGTAACGCTTTTGCCAACTGTTGTGTAATTGTGCTTGCACCACCTTCGCTGCCTAAAAACACTACTGCCCTCAACAAGCTTTTAATATCAATACCAGAGTGTTCGTAAAACCTTTCATCTTCTGTAGCAATCAATGCCTTGGTAACATTGGGGGAAATGTCTTGGTATTTTACATTTATCCTGTCTTTCAAGTAGAATTTTCCCATCAAGGTTCCATCATCCGCATATATTTCGGATGAGGACAGCATAGATGGATTTTCAAGCTCTTCTATCGAAGGAAGTTTTCCAAATAAGCCCAAATAAATAACCAAGATCAGCAAGATTGCCGCAGCCCAGCCATAGAGGAATATTTTCCAAAAGATGCTGACAGGTTTCTTCGTTTCGCTGCTCTTTTTTGGGTTCATGCTCATAGGGTAAAACTAAAGAAAAGCGCTGTCTTAAAGGGAAAGGAAATCTTAAAATTTTCCAGGTAATTGGCGTTGGAGGAAACGCAGGTATTCTTCAATACTTTTATCTTCCATCATTTTCTTGAGGTTCTCAGGGGAAACAATGATGAATTTATATTTGTCGGCTTGCAGCCAAGGGAATATTTCTCTGCTGGCAATAGGTGCTGTTTTTTCAAAATAGCTGAGTGCATCCGCAGCATTTTGGAAAACACTTATCAGGATATAAGGGGTATTACCAACGTTGTTATTCTGTATGTTTAGGCTATTGGTGGAATAGCGCTCAGCATGGTACCTGGTCAATGCTCTTTTTGCTTCATTCACATAAACCACATCTACATCTTTTAAAATCATCATGATCGCATAGGGGTCGGTAGGCGAGAAGGTAAAGCGTTCTTCTTTCTTTTCTGCTACAGGTGCTCTAAACTGGGTAGTATCTACTTTCCCTTTTTGCTTTATGGGCATTGCAATTAAGCGTGTTGGTTCTTCTTTTTTTGCCAGGCTTTCTTTGTTCTTGGGAAGTGGTCTGTCATCTATCCAAGCAAGGCTATCTTCCTTTACTCGGGTTATTTGCATTGAATTGAGTTCAGTTTCAATTTCAGTCCTTCTGGCAACAACATCAGCAATCGATTTTGCTTTTTCAGCAAGTACAGATTTGGGAAAGCGTTCAATTATTTTATTGAGTGTAATAATGGCTTGTTCATCACTTCTGTTTTTTATATAATAAATTGATTCAATATAGAGTAACTGAGCGCTCCAGTTATTTTCTCCATAGGTTTGATCTGCCTTTTTCTTTTCATTCAAGGCGGTTTCAAATTTCCCCGCAAGAAAAAGGTCATAAATTTCTGCATAGGTTTTATCTATGGATGCTTGGGTTAATTCCTTTTTCTTACTTGCCGCAAGCGGGTCGCTTATCAGCTGTGCATTTTTGCTGGTTGGAAATTCTTCAATCAGTTTCTCTTTGTAGAAGGAGGATTGAGCAATATTTTTTAATTGTGCGTAGCAAAATGAAAGATTGAAATATGCATTGGCAAGAAGCTCAGTATCTGCTTCTTCGCTTAAACTTTTTTCGTACCAAAAAATTGCAGATGCCCAATCTCCTAGTTTATCCTGAAATACATTTCCCATTTTTGCATAAGCTTCGTTTCTTTTAGCACTCGACAACAGCTGTTGTTCTTTGGTGATGGGAAGATTTTTGGCTAAGCTTTCAATAGACAAGACTGGTGCGGCTTCTTGTTGAACAACTATTCTTCTTGCGCCATCTTGTCCCCGCTGTGAAACCATCTTTGTTCCATTGATTGCTACCAGCCTTCTCCAGTTGTCGGCATTTTGTCTTGAACCCCATTTAGATTTAAATCCAGTCTTTCCTTGTGCAATTAAAGTGGCGTTATTAAAATACCATTCTCCTTTTGGCTGATTATTGTTAAATATATTTCCTGCATTTGGATCTGGTAACCCATTTCTTTGGCCCCTGCCACTCGCAGCCAAATTGGTGGTTGAATTTTCTTCTTCCTCATCCAGGGCTCCCTGCTCTTTTCTTAACTTTTTCAGCAATGCTTTTAAATAGTCGTCTCTTTCTTTTGGAGGCATGTTGGCAATGGCTTGTAGACTGTCCTCTTCCTCTAAGATGGTTTGCAGCGCCACCAATTCATTGGATATGCTTTTCTTCAATTTTATTTCTTCCTCTACCAATGGCGAAACCACACCCAAGCTATCATAATACGTATTTGCAAGTTTGTAGTTTTTTTCTGCAAAAGCCAGGTTGGCTATTTTGAGGTTGTTATTTGTTTTCGCATTCGGATCATTTGAATTGCTTTCATTACTTTTTAACAAGAGTTCAATAGCCGTTTTTCTATTGTTTCTTCCTAATTCCATTTCTGCAGCAGCGTCATAAATGATCGATTGATAGGAGAGGTACTTTTCACGTTTTGCCATTTTTAAGAGGAGGTTCACCTGTTCCTCTGTTCTTTTTTGTAGGTCTGCTTCATTAGAAACAAGTGCAACTTGGTAGATCCTGGCATAGGCCTCCATAATTGGGTCTGTGGTTATGGAAATGGCTTTATTAAAAAATGCATCAGCTTCTTCCTTGACTTCTATTTTGCTTTTTAATTGGGCAATTAAGAAATAACGCCTAGACCGTTCAAGACTGTTGTTTGTAGCATCTATTGATGCTTCAAGGTAATGGACGGTTGAATCGTATTGGTTATTTTTTAAAAACCAGATGGCTTTCTGTTCTGCCAAACCATCCTTTAATCTTTTTGGAAAATGTTTATCACGGTATAACGTTTCAATCAATCCCTTTGCTTCGTCTTCATTTCCCTGCTCCAGTAAAGTGCGTACAATCCAGAGTAGGGCATCATTTCTGGCAGATGGTTGCGCAGAAAAGCCGGTTTCTTTGGTAGAAACGGTGTAAATATTTCCAGATGAATTGAGGTTGGAGCCAATTGTTTTTTCTAGACCAGACTCCTCTTTTGTTCTGGGTTGAAAAGTGTAGTTGATGTATTGGAAAACATCATAAGCAGAATCAAATTTCTTTTGGTAGAAATAAGCTTGCCCCATTAATAGATAAAGGTCATCCACCCAATCATTTCTCAAGTCGTGTAATAGAATTCCATTATTCGCTTTGTGTATAATAGAGTCCAGTTCTTGTTTTTGTGTTGCAGTTTGATCTAGACTGTAGTTGTAAAATCCAATTAATTGAGTGAAAGTATCTTTGTGTGCTTGTTTTGCAGAGGCAATTACATCCTGAAGTTTGTTGTTGGCGTTGAAGTAAAAGTTGTAGTGCGCCACTACATTTTCTTTCATTCTTTTAACAGGATTGATTTTTTTATCAGGGGTCATTTCTGATTTCAATTTCCTGTTTTCGAAGGCCTTGGGCTTTTTTAGGTCGTATGTTAGATTCAGTTGTGCCACTAAAGTTTGGGTAAATAGCATAGTGATGGTAGAGAGCACAATCTTGCGTAAAATGAAGGCGATATGACCAACTGGTTTCTGCACGGATTGTAAAACTACGGTTAATCCCCCTATTTTAAAAGGGGTTGATTTACGAATTAACACTAACTTTAGGGCCATCAAGTATTCCTTATAAATGAGTGAAACCATCAACCAAAGCAGGTTCAAGAGACTCTCCAATCGATACCGTTTGGTGGTGATGAACGACCATTCTTATGAAGAGGTAGTCACATTCAAAATAACCCGTTTGGGTGTGTACATTGCATCCTGTTTTGTATTTGTGCTTTTAGTGGGACTAACTACAGCCCTTATCAGCTTTACACCGCTCAAATACTATATTCCTGGATATGGTAGTCAATCGGAGAGAAGGGAGCTGACCAAATTAAAATTGCGGACGGATTCTCTTGAAAAGCAGATTTTATACCGAGAAGCCTATTGGGAAAATATAAAGAATGTTTTATCCGGCAAGGCTGAATTGATCTTAGATACGGCTGTTATTTCTATCCCAGATTTGGAACAAACCCTGGAGTAATAAATTGGGTACTATGTCAATCATCAATAAGAACAAAGATAAAGGGCAATCAAGTGTTTCTGCCATGCGTTATTTGGGATTGGCTTCACAACTTTTTATTTCTATTGGTGTTGCACTTTGGTTGGGATGGAAATTAGATGGTTTTTTTTCATTTCAATCTCCATGGCTTATTTGGATTTTACCTTTGGTCGTGGTTGTATCTTTGCTCATCAAAATCATCATTGATACAAACAAAAAAAAGTAAATGAATCTTCGAAATTCCCTTCGTCCAATTTGGTTATTGTTTATAGGGATCAATTTTTTGGGTTTGGTATTTTACAAACAGCTTAAAACCGTTGGTGTGAATACGGATGTTTTTCTAGCTGGGCATGTCTTTGTTTTTACATTGACCATAATTTCATTTTACCTATTGAATAAGGGTTTAAATGCCAAGACTACATTTAATTTCATGTCTTCTGTCTACGGGTCTTTTTTGATGAAACTGGTATTCGGCGCAGCTGCAGTGGTAGGTTATGTTATGTATGCTGGAGAAGAAAAAAACCTCCCTGCCGTTTTTGCAAATTTATTTCTCTATTTGTTTTATACTTTTCTTGAAATGAGGGGCTTGCTGGAAATCTCGAAGAAAAAATAGTCATGTCTAAAGCGCAGGCACCTCTACAATCACTTAACGATTTTATCCCGGAAGGTGCTTACCCCATGGTTGAGCCTTATTTGTTGCATTATAAAGTGCACTTAACCATTACTAAGTCGCGCTCCTCTGTTTTGGGGGATTATAGAAATGCACATGCAGATAAAGCACATCGAATCAGTGTGAATGGCAACCTCAATCCATATGCATTTTTGGTAACCCTGCTGCACGAGTTGGCACACCTTATCACATTTATTCGTTTCGGCCATCGGGTTGATGCCCATGGAAAAGAATGGAAGCAACAGTTTTCTGAGTTGTTAAAACATTTTCTTGAGACGTCTTTATTTCCAATTGATATTCAGAATCAATTGATGCAATCCTTAACTAATCCGGCTGCTAGCTCTTGCGCCGATGTCAATTTATTGCGCGTGCTTAGAAAGTATGATCCAAAGAAAGAAGGTCATTTTTTGGTAGAAGAACTACAAGTGGGTTCAGAATTTATGATAAAAGGGGGCAGGAAATTTCAACGTGGAGAACGTGTAAGAAAACGTATTAAAGCAACCGAAATTACAACCGGAAAAGTGTATTTGTTTAGTCCCGTTTATGAAGTAAAGGTAACAAGCTGATCAAAGCAGTTTACACATCCAAACAGAACAACCATGATGTCCAGTATTTCCCATGGGTCCGTTTAGGTATTCAAAACCGAATTTCTCATAAGCAGTAATTGCGCGTTTTAATTCTGGCATGGTTTCCAGGTACATTTTTTTAAATCCGCTTTGTTTGGCTACTTCGATCGATTTATTGATGATTGCAGCACCTATTCCTTTTCCTCTGCTTTCAGGTAACAAATACATTTTCACTAGCTCACAAGTATCTTCTGGTAGTCCATCACTGTGAAAAAATCCTCCACCTCCAAGTAGCTCTCCATCCTGCTCTGCAATAAAATAACCAGCACCTTCTGCCTCAAACAATTCAAACAGATGGTCTGTGGTAGAATCATAGTAGACTGTGCCTGGTTTATTGGCACCAAATTCTTCTAGTGTGGATCTAATAATTTTTGCAATCAGTGGGTTATCTGCTTGCGCTATGGGTCTAATGGTAAATGACTGATCTTGTTCTTGCAATGCCATACCGTAAAATTAGAAAAAGAACAGCATTGAAAATGATAAACTACTTACTGTTTTTGATCATTTGGTTCATCACATCCAAATGTGGTAATGTGATCACAGAGAGGAAGATAAAAATGACGGGTAGCGGGTCTGAGGTGATGCCTGCAATAGACCAAAGAAAAGAGGTAACCACAAAAAATAGCGCTGCCAAGATGGTCATTGGCATTGTTCTTCTCCACATGCCTATGGCATCCATTTGCTTGTGGTTTTGTTGTGATTTCAAAAAAGTAAAAATCATTTCAAAAGACCTGATCGCATGCCAACCACCAAAGTAAAGTGCAAAAGAAGGTAACAAAGGCAGGTAAACGCCAATAACAAGAATGGCAATAAGGTTTAACAAGGTCAAAACTGAGAACTGTTTTGAATTGTTGAAGTGACTGAAAAAACTCAGCATAAATACAAGACTACCCAAGCCAGATAAAACATATGATTTTTCAATACAAAGGTAATTCCAAGAAGAAATAACGACAGCTGAATTGGAAGTTATGCGGAGGAGTATTATTTCTGTCTCTTTTTGATGGGTAAGTAAAATAAGAAGCAATACAAAACATCCCCAGAGGAAGCGGTTAATGTTCCATAGCCATTCTTTTTTCGAATTGGGGATATCGATTTCTCCAAAATGCCATGCAGAGATCACAAGGAATAGCAATAAGCTGAAAGCTGGGAAAAACACCCAGCAGGTGGCATAGAATAGGATTGCAACAAGGTATTTAAATAAGAAGTGTGTGAATTGAAACTTCTTGCCACTTATCGTATCATTTACTTTGGCAACAATATGATCTAACGCACCATGCGGAATGCCTGTGAGTGCAATCATGCCTACAAAATAGGCTACTTGAATTTCAAATGGGATAGCACCGCTAATTTCTTGCCAGAAAACCAATACCAATCCCAGGATTGCATTAAGCCAAGTAAGGTTCGAGAATGATATAAAACGGTTCAACGAGTAACATTTTGGAATAAAATAAAAATAAAAGGCCTATGTATTCACATAGGCCTTTTATTTAATATGCGAGACGTTTTATTTAGATTCAGAACGGCTTAGTGCATAGATTACAAGACCGAAACCAATCTTGTTAACAGCATCACCAATGTTGTAGATGATGTCCATGTTCAATCCGCCAATGCCCAATGACTCAGCAGACATACCAAATAGACCACCTGGAGTACCTACGATGTAACCCAAAGGATAGATAGCCCATCCTACAAGTACAAACCATCCAAGTGTTTTGTTTGCCTTAGCAACGGCTGGAGATGCAGCAGTAGCAAGTTTTGCAACTTCGCCAAACCATACAAGATATACTATGTAGAAGTATGCAGCACCGCTGATTACTCCCCAAAGAACACTCTGGTCGCTGTAAATGGTTTCACCGAAGTATCCGGCAACCAACATTACAACTGAAGCAAAGATCAATTTCCACAACAATGAGGTTGTACCACCAGACTTTTTAGTAATCAAGTAGAACTCAACGCACATCAAAGGAACAGTCAATAACCAATCAACATAACGGAAGAAGGTTGGAGATGCGCCATCATTCTCGAGGTTGTAACCTCTCATGTAATAATAGTGAACTGCTGCAATGAACGTGATCAAACCAGATACTAGCACAGATGTACGCCATGCTTTTTCAGTGTTGCTCAATTCAAAGAAAAAGAAAACAGAAGCGGCCATCATGGCCATTGTGCCAATAAAAAACGTAAAGGCAACATAGTTGTCTGCTGCGATGGCAGCGTCTAAGAAAAATGGACTCATTGTGTATAGTTTTGGTTAATAAAAGAAAAAATTAAATTAGTGCTATTTCATTCACCTCAAAGTCAGATAAACCAGCTAGCAATAAATTTGTAAGTTTAAGTTATAAAAATTATTTAACAAAACAAGTATCTTTTTTTAAAGTATGGCCTACTGTTTTTAATTAAAAAATTGATTATCAGTATTTTGTGATTAAATTTTAATCTTTTCCAGTTCCTTTTTTTTATTCGATTTCATTCATAAAACGGAATAGAGCAGTTTTTCTCTTACTTACTTTTGATCTAATCACGAAAATTTTAGCGATTTTATTATTTTTATATCTCACTTGCCTTAACTCTTCCAATTTTTTTTATGGGTATTAATTCTTCATCTGAACTCTCAAGGTTCAACAACGAAGTTGGTATTCGTTACCAGCTCTACAATAGTCTATTTACTTCCTTGCCTTTTCACCGCATTGAAAAGACCGGAATGCTGCTTTCGTTGTTGCAATCCAATTGTGAGGATGGTTTTAAAAAGAAATGGAGTCCGCAACAAATACTGGAAGATTTTTTTTCGCGTCATACTTCATACACCAACGAGCAACAACAACTCGATTTGCTTTTTAGGTTTGTTCAGTATGTAGAGCGGCAAGTTGTACTTTTTGATGCGCTGGAAGATGCAGCTTTTTCTAAGCTGAACGATTTGAATGGAATAGGCACTTTAAAAAATCTTGAGACACAGGTAGTACAAAACAACAAACAAGAATCACTCAAAGAAAAATTAAAAGATTTCTGTGTGAGGCTGGTGCTTACAGCTCACCCAACACAGTTTTATCCAGGTTCAGTGCTGGGTATCATCAATGATCTTTCCAAAGCGATTGCAGAAAATAATTTGAATCAAATCAATATTTATCTTCAACAGTTGGGTAAAACCGCATTTTTCAAAAAGCAAAAGCCAACGCCGTTTGATGAGGCAGTCAGTTTGATTTGGTATTTAGAAAATGTATTTTATCCGGCAATTGGAAAGATTTCCATATCACTTGCTGCACAATACAATGAAGCGTATGATCCCGCACACCTGTTGATCAACATGGGTTTTTGGCCGGGTGGCGATAGAGATGGAAATCCTTTTGTAACAAGCGATATTACCTTAAAAGTAGCAGATGCATTGCGTGGAAGCATCATCAAATGCTATTATCTGGATATTCGCAAATTGCGGAGGCGACTTACATTTGAAGGAGTAGAAACCATGTTGCAAGACCTGGAAAAGAAGTTGTATAATAATTTGTTTATACCTGGTTACAAAGGAGAGCTCACCCAAAATGAGGTGTTGGAAACATTGCTACAGATTAGAGAGTTGATTGTGTACAACCACAATGGACTCTTCCTGAATTTGGTAGATGCTTTGATACATCGCGTGCAATTATTTGGCTTGTATTTTGCATCCTTAGATATAAGACAAGACAGTTCAGTGCACACTGCAGTAATAGAAGAAATCTATAAAGTAATTAACCATGCAGATTATGTAGGATTAGATGATGAAGCTAAAATTCAATGGCTTTCAACAATGGATGCATCTGGAATAGATGTTGAACAGTTGTCTCCGATTGCAAAAGATACACTTGCAACCGTACGCGCAATCAAAGAAATTCAGGAACAAAATGGACGTCCTGGTTGTAACCGATACATCATCAGCCAATGCAAAACTTCTGTCCATTTATTGGAAGTATTTTCACTTTTTGTCTGTTCCGGTTGGAAACGCAATGCAATTTCAGTAGATGTCATTCCCTTGTTTGAAACCATTGAAGACCTCAGTAATGCAGCAGCTGTAATGCAAGAATTGTACAATTTTCCATTGTATCGTGAGCACATAAAGCGCAGGGGCAATAAACAAACTGTGATGTTGGGTTTTAGTGATGGAACAAAAGACGGTGGATACTTGATGGCCAACTACAGTATTTTTCACGCCAAACAAACATTGACGGCTGTTTCTGCAAAATACCAGATTGATGTGGTGTTTTTTGATGGTAGAGGCGGTCCACCTGCTAGGGGTGGAGGGAAGACGCATAAGTTTTATGCATCTATGGGAAGTGATATTGCGAACAATGAAATTGAGCTTACGGTTCAAGGTCAGACAGTGAGTTCAAACTTCGGTACCATCGAAGCTGCGCAGTTCAATATTGAACAATTAATTCATGCGGGTATAGGAAATGGGTTGTTTTCTGACGGGTCGAGCACCTTTAGTGGGGAAGAGCAAATTATTTATGCGGAGTTGGCAAAAGAAAGTTTCGTTGCATATGGGAACCTCAAGTCGCATCCCTATTTCATGGATTATTTATACCATGTAAGTCCACTTAGGTTTTATGCAGAGACCAATATTGGTAGCAGACCTGCAAAAAGAGGTTCAGGAAATAAACTCACCCTACAAGATCTACGGGCAATTCCTTATGTTGGTGCCTGGAGTCAGATGAAACAAAACGTGACAGGCTATTATGGTGTGGGATCAGCATTGCAAGCTATGGAGCTCAAAGGGCAAATGACAGAATTAAAGGCACTGTATATAAGATCTTCTTTTTTCAGGACATTAATTGACAATTGTGAGATGGCGATGAAAAAATGTTTTTTCCCCCTAACGGCATTTTTAGCCGACCATCCGCAATATGGGGAACTTTGGAGAAGTATTGAAAGTGAGTACAATCTCACCCGAAAATATATTTTGATTTTGTCTGGTAAAACTGATTTGATGAGCGACTATCCAATTGAACAGATTTCTATTCAGACTAGAGAAAAGATTGTTTTGCCTATAGCCACGATTCAGCAATACGCGCTTACCAAAATAAGGGACATAGAAGAGATGAACCTTCCCTCTAATTTAAAGAGCAGTTATGAGAAACTGATTATGCGTTGCTCTTTTGGGATCATCAATGCGGGTAGAAATTCAGCGTAAGTGATGGATCTAGAAATTAATCCACTATCACTAAGGCCAGGTAGGTGAGCATGAAGAAGCTGACGATTCTATCTGCTGGCGCAAGACCATTCCAATCATTGCTTTGCCACATACTAAACCATTCACCGCCAATTACTGTAAATCCAATAAACCAAAGAAGAATGCCTAAACTAACGCCAATATAGGCGTTCTTTTTCGCAAGGTTAAATTGGTCTGCATTGTTTTTCCTCTGCAGATAGATTTGAATGGCACTGGTGATGAAAAAATAAGCCATAGTAATTTCGAGCGTAATAATTAAGATATAGGCGATATGGTGAATGGTATTGTTTGTGATTGATCTGTATTTTACAGTGCTGTTTTCGAAAATGCTGTCCATGCTGAGTACATGTTTAACAAATTCAAAATTGGTGCTGTAGTCTGTAAGGTTGCTAAAGGCAATGATAAGGGTCAATAGTCCAGACCCTAAAACAGCAAAAAAAACACCAGATCTCTTATGAAGTGTTGCCATTTGTCAATTTTTTAAACTTCCCCCGTGGAAAATATATAATTATTTACCTAAGATAAGTATAGTTGATCTTTTATAGATAATCAGTAATTGTATGGGTTTTTCTAAAAATGACTATTTATCTTTAACTTCATCTTACAAACTACCCGTTATGAAAATTTTTGTTGCCGGACTCCCTTATGATCTCGATGATGCTGAATTGATGGAGATTTTTGAAAAATTTGGAGAAGTTAAATCGGCCAAGGTTGCTATAGATCGTGAAACTGGCAAAAGCAGAGGGTTCGCTTTCGTAGACATGCCCAACAAAGAAGAGGCTATGCAGGCTATTGAAAACCTTAACGACATCTCTCTTGGCAAAAAGCCGATGGTAGTAAAAGCTGCAGAGGAAAGGCCTTCAGGTGGTGGTGGAGAGAATCGTTCTTCAGGACCTTCAGGTGGTGGTGGATTTGACAGAAGACCTCCAAAAAGGTTTTAAACAAAATTTACTGGGTTTCCTCTATTCCATTATCTTTCCAATTCTATATTCTATGGGCCGACAAATCAAAACTAGCTCATGTACAAATTTATTACCACGCTTTTTTTATTTTTATCTATTTGCAGTGCTAGCGCACAGGTAAATCTGATCAACACTAGTACCATTTATTCTCAGAATTTTAATTCTTTAAATGTAAGAGGTGCCAGTTCTGTATTACCCTTGGGATGGTCAATTTTAGAGATTGGGGCAAATGCAAATACATCAATCACAGCCAATGCTGGAACTTCCACTACAGGGGATACCTATAGTTATGGGACGGGAACAGCTACAGAAAGGGGCTTAGGTATGTTG
>CAMDFC010000002.1 GCA_945897185.1 Chitinophaga pinensis
CAAAATCAAAGCTTCATTGGTTTTATATTTGTGTATGGCTATTTTCCGAAAACTTTTACTCATTGTATTTCTAAGTGCTTCTGCAATTCGACTAAGTGCGGGTAATGATTTCTGCGGTATATCCAACTTTTCTTTTTCTGGAGGTGAGGTAATCACGTTTAAGGTTTTTTATAATGTGATTGGGTTGTACGTAGATGCAGGGAATGCCTCTTTTACAGTAACCAATACAAAACTCAACAACAAGCCTGTGTACCATATTGTGGGATTAGGAACATCAAATCCTTCTTACGATTGGATTTTTAAGGTGAGGGATCGATATGAGACCTACATTGATACCGCAACCTTAAAGCCCTACCGTTTTGTTCGTCATGTAGAGGAGGGGGGATTTAGGAAAGATGAATTGGTGAACTTTTACCATGATGACCTCAAAGCAGTGAGTACCAGGGGAACCTACTCCATAAACAACTGTATTCAGGATGTGTTGAGCTCCATCTATTATGCAAGAAATATTGATTTTTCAAAATACAAAATTGGTGATAAGATCAATTTCAACATGTTCTTGGACGACGAAGTGCATAGTATTTATATCCGTTATTTAGGTAAGGAGTTGATCAAAACACGTTACGGGAAATTTCGGGCGATTAAATTCAAGCCCATGTTGATTAAAGGCACAATTTTTGAAGGTGGGGAATTGATGACTGTCTGGGTGAGCGATGATTTAAACCACGTGCCACTAAGAATTGAGAGTCCAATTACAGTAGGTAGTGTAAAAGTAGACATGATGGGATACAAGAACCTACTTTATCCCATGCGTTCTATGGTAAAGTTCAACTAAACTTATATTGAATTCAAATCAAAGCAAGCTTTTCGCTTAAAACCTTTTTCCGTTTTTTCTATGGAGCAACATTCAGAAAACGGGTCATGTTCAAAGAAAAGGATATACTCTTCTTTTATGGCTTGCTCTAAGAAATCTTCCTTCTCCATTAGGGTTGTCATGGGGAACATATCGTAGCCCATCACATAGGGGAGCGGTACATGAAGAGAGGATGGAATGAGGTCTGCCATGTAGCTGATGGTTTTCCCTTTGTATTGAATCAATGGCAGCATCATTGATTGGGTGTGACCATGAACAAAAAGTATTTCTATATTTTCAGTAAATCTTGTTCTCTCTCCTTTTTTTTCTTCTATAAATTTTAACTGGCCATGGTCTTTCAAAGGCACAAAATTTTCTTTAAGAAAAGAAGCCTTCTCTCTCATATTGGGTTCGATGGCCCAATTCCAGTGGGTTTGATTGCTCCAATATGTAGCATTTGGAAATGTGGGTACAAGTTTTTCGTTAATTAAACTTACCGCACCTCCGCAGTGATCGAAATGCAAATGAGTAAGTAGTACGTCTGTAATATCTTGTACGCCAAAACCAATTTTTTGTAAAGATGGGACAAGCCCACCTTCACCATGGGGATAGTAGTAACTAAAAAACTTTTCCGATTGCTTATTGCCCATTCCTGTATCTATCAGAATTTTTCTCTCTCCATCAACAACCAACATACAGCGCATTGCCCAGGTACAAAGGTTATTTTCGTCTGCAGGATTGAGTTTGTTCCAAATCACTTTTGGCACAACGCCAAACATGGCGCCACCATCTAGTTTGAACATTCCGGTATCAACTGAATAGACTTGCATATTTCTCTCGGGTTACTGCTTTTTTAGTATAGAGTAAAGCAAATAGACTAAAGATGAAGAATACCATCAAAACAAGAATGGAATTTCTCATACTACCAGTTAATTCTTCATTGTAAGCGAAAAGGAACAATCCAATGGTTAGTCCTATTTTTTCAGTTACATCATAGAAGCTAAAAAAAGAGGTTGTATCATTGGACTCCGGTATCAATTTTGAATAGGTGCTTCTACTCATCGATTGAATTCCGCCCATTACCAGTCCTACACATGCAGCCAAAATGTAAAATTCAGTTTGGGATTTAATAAAATACCCCCAAATACAAATGGCAATCCATATGCAGATGCCAATTACCATTGTTGCGATATTGCCAATCATTTTTGATAATCTGCTTAATGCTATAGCACCAAAAATGGCCACAATTTGGATGAGTAAAATGGTGAGTAAAAGCTTGGGTTCGTCTTCTGGTTTTGGAAAAATTTCTTTTTTGCTATAGCCCGCTGCCACTAGCATTACTGTTTGTACTCCTACACTGAGTAAGAAAAATGTACCCAGAAATCTTTTTAAAGCAGGAATTTCTTTGGCTTGGTTCCACACCAGTTTTAGCTCATGAAATCCATTGATCAAAAGATGTTTCTTTGTTTTTTTATTAGATTCGGTGTTATTGGGGAGATGACGAAATGCAATTTGAGCAAAACCAAGCCACCAGCATCCTACAAGTAGAAATGATATTCTTGCTCCAAGTGTTTTATCCGCCGTGTCCAATCCAAATAATGCTGGTTGAAGAATAATAAGAAAACAAATCAATTGTAGTAAAACACTGCCAATGTATCCCATTGCATATCCTCTTGCACTTAGACGATCTCTGTCTTCAGGTTCTGCGATATCTGGCAAATAAGAATTGTAAAATACCCAACTGTTCCAAAATCCTAAGGCGGCAAGAGAGAAACAAATTATGCCATATTCAATTCTATCAGGAGTAAAAAAGAAAAGCGCAGCACAGGAAATGGATCCTAGTAAAGTAAAGGCACGCATAAATGCTTTTTTGTTACCTCGGTAGTCGGCAATGGAAGACATGATAGGGGATGTGAGGGCAACAATTAAAAATACAATTGCGAGTGCATAATTCTGTAATGCAGTATTGATGATCTGTATGCCAAAAAAGTCAACATAAGAGAGTGTATTAGGCTCACTGCTTGTAGTTATTGCTACATAGTAAGCCGGAAAGATAGTTGAAGTTATAACTAAGTTATAAGTACTGTTTGCCCAATCGTACATTGTCCAGGCATTCTGTATTTTTTTATTATTTTTCATGTGCTATAGCTTACCCGTTAAGATAAGTAATATTAGGAAAGTGCCAACAATAATTCTGTACCATCCAAACATCTTGAAGCCATTTTTTTGAAGAAAGGAAATGAGAAACTTTATTGCTATTAAGGCAATGATAAAAGCAACTAGTGATCCCAAAAGGATCATTTGGATCCCATCTGTATTTAAAACTGCAGGATTGTCTTTCCAGATATCGTATACGCTTTTTACGGTTGCGGCAAACATGGTAGGAATAGCTAAAAAGAAGGAAAACTCAGCGGCCAATGATCTTGTAAGCTTTTGTTGCATGCCTCCAATTATGGTTGCAGCAGACCGACTTAACCCGGGTAAAGCAACTGCCAACACTTGGTATAAGCCAATCATAAAAGCAGTCTTGTTGGTGATGTCAACCTCTTCTTTTACAGTACCGTCTTTGAACCATTTGTCTACACCCAGCAACAGGAGTCCGCCTGCTACCATAATAATAGATATCATTAACGCATTGCCCAATGCCTCTTTTATAAAATCGATCAAGCCAACACCCGCCAACAATGCAGGAACCATTGCAATGAAGAGTTTCAGGTAAAATTTATAATTAACAAAATTGAATAGCTTGCGCCAAAAGACCACAGTAACCGCCAAGATGGCACCTAATTGTATTACAACCAGATATAGTTTGGTGAAAGCATCATCTTCAATCTTGAAAAATGCTGAGGCAATGGCCATATGGCCTGTTGAAGAGATAGGAAGAAACTCTGTGATTCCTTCAATTATGGCCAATACAACGGCTTGGAATGTATTCATGTATTAAGAAATGCGACAAAAAATAATTTAAATTATTTGTCTTTTTTCATGATGGCATACACCTCAATAACCAAGCCGATAACTATGAGGATAGGAGCGATCGTGACTCTGGTTGTACTGTACACTTCATTTTCATCAAAAACAGTGGGGTCTACACCTTTGCCTCCTGCCATTAAAACAAATCCAAGAACGATAATAACCAAGCCTATGAGCATCCAAGTCAAGTTCTGTTTTGCAAAAAGCGAATTTTTATTTGTTTCCATTTTAATTTCAATTTATTAGTAGAGGTCGTCAAGTTTCATTTTAAGGTACTTGATTACACTTCTGTGTGTACTTATAAAAGTTATGCTAATTCCAATAATGATGAGTAAAAGAAAGAGTAAAAACAACATGGTGCTGTCGTGTAAGGCTTTGATTTCAGGCAGCCACCAATTCTCGACGCCATATACGATCAGCAGGATGGCGAAAATAGCCAAAACTGCACTGATTAGACCATTGATGATTGCCTTTTGGTCAAAGGGTTTAGAAATAAACCAGCGTGTTGCACCTACCATTTGCATGGTCTTGATTAAAAAACGATTTGAGAACATGGCAAGTTTGATGGTATTGTCTATGAGGATAATGACAATCAAGGCCAATACGCCTGCCAAAGCCAGTAAAAAATAGCTAGCCTTTTTTACAATGTTGTTCAAATTACTCACCACAGCGTCTGGGTATTTCACTTCGCTGATGATGAAGTTTTTGGTGACTTCAGTCGTAATTTTTTTAAGGCTGTCTTTGTTTACGTATTCCGGCTCCAAATAAAAATCGATACTTGCTGGTAGCGGGTTGTAGTCGAGTACCTTGTTCCAATCCTCGTTTCCGTCACCTATGAATTTAGACCTAGCGGCTTCTTTGGTTGTAAATTCTACGTTTCTGGCATAGGGTTTTGCGGCAATGGCTTTCTTTACAATATCCACCTCCCTTTGCGGTGAGCCATCTCTTACAAAAGCGTTCACCTGCACGCTGCCTTTAAAATAGCTTTCCAATTTGCTAGCGTTGATAACGAGCCAGCCCAACATCCCCAAGATGAAAAGAACAAGTGCTACTCCTAAAATTGCCATAAAATAGGAGGGTTTACTGCGTTTCATTGAAGATTTGCTCTGTGCTGCCATGTTTGCTTTGGATTTATTTTGGGTTTTGGGGTACTCCAGATCTCAAAAATAACAATTTTAAAGCGTTTGTGTATTTTTGCGCTACCCAATAAAGGATTAATTTTTAACAGGCTTACTAAAGGATTTAATAATGGAATACGCTTTCAAGGATATTGAGAAAAAATGGCAGGAAGAATGGGTGAAGAACGGTACTTATAAAGTATTGAATGAAAGTGACAAACCGAAGTATTATGTATTAGACATGTTCCCTTATCCAAGTGGTGCAGGCTTGCATGTTGGACATCCTTTGGGCTATATTGCCAGTGATGTGTTTAGTAGGTACAAAAGAACAAAAGGGTTCAATGTATTGCATCCAATGGGGTATGATTCTTTTGGTTTGCCGGCAGAGCAATATGCAATTGAACATGGAATAGCGCCTTCTATTTCTACTGATAAAAATATTGACACGTTCAGGTCGCAGTTGAATAAGATTGGTTTTTGCTACGACTGGGATAGAGAAGTTAGAACATCCAATGCGGATTATTACAAATGGACGCAATGGATTTTTTTACAACTTTTTGATAGCTGGTTCGATCGTTCGTCTCAACAGGCAAAGCACCTAAGCGAGTTGACTGTCATTTTTGAAAAAGAAGGAAACCAAAATCATGTTTGTCCGGGTAACCGTAAACTTCAATTTACACCTTCACAATGGAGTGGTTTTTCTGAAAAAGAAAAATCAGATGTACTTATGCTTTACAGGTTGGCCTATTGTGGCATTGGTGAAGTGAATTGGTGTGAAGCATTAGGGACGGTTCTTGCGAATGATGAGGTGGTCAATGGGGTGAGTGAAAGAGGAGGGCATCCAGTAGTGAAAAAGAAATTACGTCAATGGTATTTGCGTATAACTGAATATGCAGAGCGTTTGTTGGGTGGTTTGGAGACTGTTGATTTTAGTGATAGTATGAAAGAAATGCAATCCAACTGGATTGGAAAAAGTTTTGGTGCTGAAATTGATTTTGAAATTGTTTCTTCTAAAGATGCTGTTGATAATCGAAAACTAAAAGTGTATACTACCAGGCCTGATACCCTTTTTGGAATCGATTTTATGGTAATTGCTCCTGAACATGATCTGGTTGCGTCTATTACTTCTGATGTGCAAAAGCAAGAAGTAGAAAATTATTTAACCTACGTAAACAGCAGAAGTGAGCGTGAGCGAATGGCGGAGAAAAAAATTACAGGTGTTTTTAGTGGAGTCTATTGTAAGCATCCATTTGTAGATAGACAAATACCAATATGGATTAGTGAGTATGTGTTGGCAGGATATGGTACAGGAGCTATTATGGCTGTTCCTTGTGGCGATGAGCGCGACTTTAAATTTGCAACTCATTTTAATATTTCTATCACCAACATCATAGGTAATTATTTCGATGGATCTGCCGCCAATTCCACCAAAGAAGCCCGATTAGAGAATAGTGGCTTTCTAAATGGCCTGTTGATGTCTGATGCCCTAACTGTTGCTATTGATAAGTTGGAAGAAATGGGAATTGGTAAACAACAAACCAATTACAGAATGCGTGATGCTGCGTTTAGCAGACAACGTTATTGGGGAGAACCATTTCCTATAGTTTGGAAGAATGAGGTAGCAACTTCATTGCCAGCATCCTCTTTGCCCGTCATTCTACCGGAGATGACTGATTTAAAGCCGGGTCCAGATGCCCAAGGCCCATTGGCCAATCTTCCGGGATGGTCAAGTTTTGAAGGAGGCACAAGAGAAGTAAATACCATGCCAGGCTATGCCGGCAGCAGTTGGTATTTTTTAAGGTACATGGACCCCAATAATAATGTTGAATTCTGTAGTAGAAAAGCCAGTGATTATTGGGGCCAAGTGGATCTTTATATAGGAGGAACCGAACATGCGGTTGGACATTTACTGTATAGCCGTATGTGGACCAAAGCATTGTTTGATCTTGGGCATATTGGATTTGATGAACCCTTTAAACGACTGCTGAACCAAGGGAAAATTGGTGGAGATTCAAGGTTGGTTTATAGAGTAAGAGGAACGCAACAATTTGTTTCTGCTGGCTTGAAAGACAGTTACGAAACAGATGAGCTTCATGTAGACTTGTGTTTGGTGGATGGGTTTGATTTAGATCAGGAGGCTTTCAAAAAATGGAAATCCGATTTCGCAGCTGCAACATTCGTTACTGAAAATGGTGTTTATAAATGTGGTGGAAGGCTTGAGAAAATGAGTAAGCGTTATTTTAATGTGGTTAATCCAGATGATATTGTAGAAAAATATGGAGCCGATACCTTCAGGTTGTATGAAATGTTTTTAGGACCTGTGGAACAAGATAAACCATGGGATACCAAGGGAATTGAGGGTGTACACAGGTTTATTAAAAAGTGTTGGCGTTTATTTTTTGATCTTGAAAAAGGGAAAGTGTTTACCAATGAACCAGCATCTGATGCAGCTTGGAAAGTATTTTACAGGGTAGCTAAAAAAATTGAAGAGGATACTTCAAAGTTCTCTTTCAATACAGCTGTGAGTGGATTTATGATTGGAGTGAATGAATTGACGGATTTGAAATGTCATTCGAAAGACCTTTTGGAAAAATTTCTTGTGGTTCTTTCTCCTTATGCGCCACATATTTGTGAAGAACTTTGGAAGGCAATCGGTAATCAGGGTTCTGTTTTGGATGCCCAGTTTCCAACTATTGAGGAGAAATACCTCATTGAGACCAGCAAGGAATATCCCATCGCTATTAATGGAAGAACAAGAACAACGATAATGTTGGATGTCAATCTTGGGCAAGCTGAAATTGAAGCACTAATTGCGAAAGATCCTGTAGTGTTAAAATGGCTAGAAGGGAAAACACCAAAGAAGATCATCTATGTTAAAAACAAGATGATCAATGTAGTGCTTTAGGCCTGTTGAGCGAAGAATATAATTTAGTTACCACCTATTGGTGTAATTTACATACCATGAATCCGCATTTAGATCCTATCGGTAATCTTGAAGGTCCTGGTGATGCTGAGTTTGAAAATACCATCAGGCCTTCTAGTTTAGACGATTTTTCTGGACAGCCTGGCATTATTGAAAATTTGAGCATCTTTATCAAGGCTGCACAAATGCGTTCAGAATCATTAGACCATGTATTGTTTCATGGTCCGCCTGGCTTGGGTAAAACTACCCTGTCTAGAATTGTTGCAAGAGAGATGGGCGTTAACATCAAAGAAACTTCTGGTCCTGTTGTAGAAAAACCAGCAGATCTTGCGGGATTGCTTACCAGTCTTGAACCTAATGATGTGTTGTTTATCGATGAAATACACAGGCTAAGCTCAGTTGTTGAAGAATACCTGTATTCTGCAATGGAGGATTTTAAGATTGACATCATGATTGATAGTGGTGCAAATGCAAAAACCATTCAAATCAATTTGCATCCTTTTACCTTGATTGGTGCAACCACAAGAAGTGGACTACTCACAGCTCCTCTGTTATCGAGGTTTGCTATCAAGTCTCGATTAGAATACTATTCTAATGAAGTACTGGAACGTATTGTTAATAGATCAGCGGGTATATTTAATACAAAGATCAATCCCGAATCAGCAAGAGAAATTGCAAGAAGAAGTCGCGCTACCCCCAGAATCGCAAACGGGCTTTTAAAAAGGGTGAGAGACTTTGCTCAAGTTTTGGGAAACGGCAATATCACATTAGAGATTACCAAGCATGCATTAAATGCGCTTCAAGTTGATGAACATGGGTTGGATGAAATGGATAATAGAATATTAGCAACCATCATAGATAAATTCAAAGGCGGACCAGTTGGTTTAGGTACAATTGCTACAGCTATTGGAGAAGAAGCAGGCACAATTGAAGATGTTTATGAACCTTTTTTAATTCAAGAAGGATTTCTTCAACGAACATTGAGGGGTAGGGAAGTTACAGCACGGGCATACGAACACCTCGGAAGAAAGCCCATAAAATCTCCAGACAATCTTCTGTTCTAACTTCAGCTATGCTATTTTAAATAGTAAATTGGTTATTTAACAATCAACCTAAAACCATTGCCGTGAATATTGACAATCTCCACATTGGGGTCCTCTTTTAGGTACTTACGCAGTTTTGCTATATACACATCCATGCTCCTTCCATTAAAGTAGTTGTCGTTACCCCAAATCTTTTTCAATGCCAATTCACGCTGGAGTAAATCATTCTTGTATTCACTCAACATTTTGAGCAATTCATTTTCTTTGGGAGAAAGGGTCACTTTGCCATTTGGTGAGGACAGCTCTCTTAATTTTGGAATGAAATGATAAATTCCTAAGTCAAATTCTTGGTTTTCTTGTTCCTTGTTTTGTTCCTCATTTCTTTTGAGTATTGCCTTGATTTTGAATAATAGAAGTTCAGAATCAAATGGTTTTGTAATATAGTCATCAGCACCTAATTTGTATCCTTTGATTTGGTCTTCTTTCATCGACTTTGCAGACAAAAAGAACAAGGGAATATCGGCATTGATGTCACGTATTTCTTCTGCTAGAGCAAATCCATCCATTTTTGGCATCATCACGTCGAGAAGGCAAATATCAAACTTCTCTCTTTGAAAAGCAGCCAAGCCCAAACGACCATCTCTTTCTAGAATTACATCGAAATCATTGAGTTCGAGGAAATTCTTTAATACGAGCCCAAGGTTTGTGTCGTCTTCGCAGAGTAATATCCTAGATTTATTGTTGGTAGACATAGTTGATGGTTTTAAACAAATAAAAATATAAACTACCACATTAGGAACAAGCAGCCAATAAAATTTTGTTAAACAGGGTTTATTTTTAAATTTTATTTCAATTATATAGTTTTCATACCTGTAGCCCATTAACCCTTAAAATGAATTTTGGCACCTCAATTTTACTTAAATGCGCTACTTACAGTCACAAAAGCTTTGATTTTCGTCAAAACTTTAAAATTTTTTTAAAAAAGTAAGGTTTTTGCTGCCTTTAATGTGAATAACTTATGGTTAAAAAAACTTTGAAGCATCCTTAACAAAAGATACATTTGCTATGGTTTTTCATAGGATATTGGATTTTTACGGGCCGGATTTCTATCCAGCCCTTTTTTATTTTATTTCCAATTTGCCACCTTGATTTATGCAAATTATACCCTCGTTTTTTAGAAAATGAATTACTTCCAATATTTGGGATTCATCTTGGTTCAGTGCTTCACTTAATGTTTTTATGTCTTTGGCTCCTGATTTTAGCAACTGCAATATTTCATTTATGTTCTCTGTTGCAATTTTAGATTTATTTTTTTGGTAGTCAAGGTTTTTACAATTGTTGCATATACCACAACTTTTGATTGTTTCGTCATCAAAATATTTTCCAATCAATACGGATCTGCATTGTATAGATTGGGTGTAGTCAATTATGTTTTGTATTCTTCCTACATATTCTTTTTTTCGAAGTAAATAGTTTTCATGATCAATATTCAGTTCTTCTGTTTTTATTCGTTCTTGCAGGTAGCAAATTTGCGGATTGTCATTTCTTGGGAGGTAATCAATTATTCCTGATTGGTGAAGTGTTGTTAATAATTCTCTGATGCTGATGATGTCTCTTTTTAGAATCCATGCCAACTGTGTTTCATTGATTTGAATTGGGCCATCAAAAATTCCACCGTAAGTTCTCAGTAGGGCTTTGATGATGGGTTCAAGTTCTTTATGAATTTCTTCAAATGCTTCAATTCTATTTTTACTTGATAAGAATTGGACCATTGATGGTGTAAAGGTCTTTTCTAGATAGGAAATGATTTGCTCTTGTTTTAATGCCTGTAAGGAGTAGACAACTTCATTTAGGCTTAATTTGAATTTTTCGATAAAATCTTCAATTACAAAATCAAAATAGTTGCCTTTCCCTGAGCCAGTTGGTAATTGAAGATAGTTACCAAGTGCGTGGTAAACTTTTCTAATGACTTCCATGCTTGGAAATTTGGTGTCCGGAAGTATTCTTAAATCTTGTAACTCTGCATCTCGATAAAGCAGTACTGCATGGGCTATATTGCCATCTCTTCCTGCACGTCCAGCTTCTTGGTAATAGTTCTCCAAACAATCTGGAACATCTGCATGTATTACCACACGCACATCTAGTTTGTCAATACCCATCCCAAAAGCATTTGTACAGACAATGATTTTGGTTTTACCATTTATCCAATCTTCTTGTTTTTCCTTTCTTGTATCTTGATCAAGGCCTGCATGGTAAAAATCACTGTTGATTTGATGACCCAGCAGCAGGTCGCTTATTTCCTTTGTCCTTCTTCTTGTTCTGCAATAAACAATTCCACTGCCATCGTATTTGAGTATCCAGGCAACTATTTTATTTATTTTATCATCACTTTTTTCAACGGTATAGGATAAGTTTTTTCTTTCAAATGATGTCATGAACACCTGGGGCATTTTCATGAGCAATTTTTCCTGAATATCTTTTTTTACTTTTTCTGTAGCAGATGCGGTAAGTGCAATTAGTGGAATATTTTTTAAATTTTCTCTTATGGTAGCAATATTCAAATAAGAAGGTCTAAAGTCATATCCCCATTGAGATATGCAGTGAGCCTCGTCTACTGCAATTAAAGAAATTGGAAGGCCAATCAACCGCTCTTGAAAGCTTTTTGTTTGAAGTCGTTCTGGCGATACGTATAGAAACTTTAATTCGTTATTGACTGCAGCCTCCAAAATTTCAAATAGGTCTTGGTTGCGCATACCAGAAGTAAGAGCAGCTGCAGACATGTTGTTTTCAACCAATCTATTTACTTGGTCTTCCATGAGTGCAATTAATGGAGAGATAACCAAACACATGCCTTCCATCGCCATTGCAGGTACTTGAAAGCAAACTGATTTTCCTCCACCCGTTGGGAGGATGGCCAATGTGTCCTTTCCATCTAGTACAGATCGAATGATTTCTTCTTGGGACTTCCTAAATTGTTGATGTCCCCAATATTTTTGCAGTATGTCTAATGGGGTCATGGATTTATTCTAGATTACTTTTTTAAAGAATAACCTTACTGAGTTGATTGCAAGCACTACATCACTCAATCCCATTACCAAAGCACCAAAGGTAGGTGTGAGGTAACCAAATGCGGCAATGGGTATTGCGATAATGTTATAGAAGAATGCCCAAAACAAGTTCTGTTTGATTGTGATGTAGGTGTGTTTACCCAGGCCTAATGCAGTAGGTAGCTTCTTTAAACCGGCATGCATCAATACTACCTGAGCACTTTGAATAGCCAGCTGAGAGGCTTCGCCTAATGAAATTCCTATGGTTGCTTTTGCAAGTGATGGAGCATCGTTTATGCCATCGCCTACCATTGCTGTTGGAGTGGCGGCATTCAACGCTGAAATTTTAATTAGTTTTTCCTCTGGACTTTGTTCTGCAAAAACTTCATCAATACCAAGGATACTTGCAATGTGGTCGCATTTTTCTTTTCTGTCACCACTCAAAAGAATTGTTTTTAAGTTTTTACTTTTGAGGTAATCAATTACTTCCTTGGCCTCTGGTCTTAATTCATCTTCTACATCAATCCACCCCATTAATTGATCATTTTTGAGTAAGTAAACATTGTGGTTATTTGCTTCAGTAAGGGTTTTTGCAATCTTATATGATCCTGCCCAATAAATGTTTCCATCTTTGTCTTCACCCTTCATGCCAACTCCTTTCACTTCTTCAATATTTTTCCATCTTATTTCTTCTTTGGTTTTAAATGCCGAAGAAATACATTGGGCAATAGGATGGTTGGAGTATTTTTCCAATGAGTATAGGATAGTTTTCCATTCATTTTCGTTTAATCCATTGGTATCAAACTTGGCCAATTTAAATGAGCCGGTTGTAAGCGTACCTGTTTTGTCAAATACAATTTGCTTGATGTTTTTGAAGTTTTCAAGACTGGTTGCATTTCGAAATAAAATACCTGTTCTTGCTGCTCGGCCCAAGCCGACTGCAATAGCTGCTGGAGTGGCTAGTCCCATGGCACAGGGACAAGCAATTACCAATACAGCAATACTTCTCATGAGCGCTTGTGTGAACAATGCAGATTGCCCTGGTTGGTTATACAAATAGATGTAATTACCAATGAAAGTCAACACTGCAATTCCCACTACGAGGGGTACAAATATTGCACTGATTTTATCTGCCAACTGTTGAATAGGGGGTTTTTCACCTTGGGCTTGTTTAACAAGATGGAGTATTCCTGCAAGAACCGTGTCTTCGCCTGTTGCGGTAACTTGGGCTTTTATTGATCCAGATTCAACAATACTGCCACCGATAATCTTATCTTTTGCAATTTTATGAACTGGTATACTTTCGCCAGTTAACAATGATTCATTGATGTGTGCCTCGCCCCACAATATTTTACTGTCGATGGGCACTTGTTCTCCACTTCTTACCAAAACCAAATCGCCAACTTTCAATTGTGTGTTTTCAATGGGTAAGATCACTTCCTGGTGGTTTTCATCAAAAGCGATCATATTGGCCATCACTTTCTGTGATTTTACAAGAGACTTCAATGCACGTTGCGTGGATTGCATAGAGGCCTCTTCAAGGTAGTTGCCTAGAAACACAAGCGTAATAATGGTTGCAGCAGTTTCGTAGAAAAGGTATTTTTCTCCTTCTCCCATAAGTGTTCCAGTAAGACTGTAACCAAAGGCAGCAGTTGCTCCAATTGCAATCAGTACATTCATATTGGGCATCTTGTTCCTTAAACTGATCCATGCACTTTTTCCAAAGAAGGACATGCCAACCAAATAAACTGGTATACAGAGCGCCAGTTGAATCCAGGGATTCATTAACCAATGAATGTGAATCCACTTCTCAAGCATGTGCAACATGAGAACCAAGGTAAATGGTAGACAAAAGAGGAGTCTGTTGCGTTGGTTAGAAAAGAAAGGTTTTTTTATTTTGACATCTCCATTTTGTTGGTCCACTACATAATAACCTAAGTCTGCGATGCCTTCGGCGAGGTCTTTGGATGGTTGACCCTCCACTATTTCAAAACTTACGTCTCCATCAATAGGGTTGACCCTAATGTTTTGCATTCCTTTTTTATCGAGGTATTTGTTGATGGTAAGTGCACAGTTCGCACAGGTCATTCCCTCAACTTTCCATTTTATGTTTTCCATGCAACAAATTTACTGATTAATTTATCTTTGCATGGTTATGGAGTGGATGAGTAGATTATACGGAATTACAGATTTACCAGAAATTACAAAGGAATTGGCTCAAATTATCAGCCAATTTAGGGTAGTTACGTTCACTGGTAACCTCGGAGCGGGGAAAACAACTTTGATAAAGAGGTTATGCTGCCATTGGGGGGTGAAAGAAACGGTGAACAGTCCCACTTTTTCCTTGGTAAACCAATATTCCACTGAGGGTGCGGAAGTGGGTGATGTTTTATTTCACATCGACTTATACCGCTTAAAAAATGAGGAAGAAGCATTTAATGCAGGAATTGAAGAGCACTTATTTAGCGGACATCTTTGTCTGGTTGAATGGCCAGAAAAAGTGATTGGCATTATTCCTGGCAATACACTTCGGGTAGAAATCACAACACAAGACCATGAGCAACGTCATATCCGGGTAGTTTCAGGAGAAAATTGATTAACTTGTAGTAGAATTGACCAATGGCAATAAGGAAACCTTTTATCAGCTCCAGCATCAGTTATGAACCTTTGGAGGAAACGCTTGATATAAAGCCGTCATCTTCCTCCCTTCGTATAGCCATTCCTAAAGAAAATGCTTTTCAAGAAAATAGAATTGGCCTTACACCAGATGCAGTAGGTGTTTTGGTAAACAATGGACATACTGTAGTTGTAGAACACAAGGCCGGTGAAGCGGCTCATTTTTCAGATAAAGATTATGCTGAGGCTGGTGCAGAGATTGCTCAGGATAAAAAAGAAGTCTTCACAAATGATTTGATTATCAAATCTGCACCTGTATCTGATGAGGAACTTCCTTTGTTATCGGTTGGTCAGACCATAATTTCTCCCATTCATCTTCCAGTGATGAAAACGCATATATTGGAAAAAATGATGGAGAAAAAGATAACTGCTCTTTCATTTGAAAACCTAAAGGATGAGACTGGACACAATCCCATCGTTAGAAGTATGAGCGAAATTGCTGGAAGTGCTGTTATGTTGATAGCCGGTCAATACCTCAGTAGTGCAAACAATGGTAAAGGCGCTTTACTGGGTGGTATTTCTGGTATCCCTCCTACAAAAGTTGTTATCATTGGTGCGGGTATTGTGGGTGAATATGCGGCCAGGACTGCCTTGGCGATGGGCGCGAGCGTGAAAGTATTCGATAACAATATCTATAAACTAAAGCGTTTACAAAACAACATGGGTGTTAGGGTGTGGACGGCCCTAATTGAGCCTAAAATATTGGCTAAGCAACTGAAGACTTGTGATGTTGCTGTTGGCGCGCTTACATCAACCAGTGGAAGAACGCCTGTTGTTGCTTCAGAAGAAATGGTTGCACAGATGCGTCCAGGGAGTGTGATTGTAGATGTAAGTATAGACAGGGGAGGATGTTTTGAAACCTCTGAAGTTACTTCACATGAAAAACCGGTAGTAACAAAATTTGGTATTATACATTATGGAGTTCCAAATATTCCTTCTGGTTTTGCAAGAACAGCATCTCAAGCCATTAGTAATGTACTTATGCCATTGTTGTTGAAGATAGGAGATGAAGGTGGACTAGAAGAATTGATATGGCAACAAGTAAATATCAGAAATGGTGTTTATCTTTTCAAAGGGTCGTTAACCAATTTTCATTTGAGTCAAAGATTCAATTTAAAGTACACCGATCTTAACCTGCTGATTGCAAGTCAGCGTTAACCAAAACAAAAAATGAAAGCGATCATTCCCGTAGCCGGTGCAGGCACCAAGCTTAGAGCGCATACCTATACACAGCCTAAAGCCCTCATTCCATTAGCAGGAAAAACAATTTTAAGCATCATTATCGATCAATTGGCTGAAGCTGGTGTAAAAGATTTTATTATTGTTGTTGGTTACTTGGGCGATAAAATCATGGATTATGCAAAGGCAAAATATCCCGATTTAAACATTACCATCATATATCAAAATGAGAGAAAGGGGTTGGGTCATGCAATTTACCTCTGTAAGGAAGTAGTTGGTGAAGATGAGGTTTTAATTGCTTTGGGAGACACCATTTGCGAGTTCAATGTAGAGTCTCTTTTGCAGTCTACAGGATCTGTCTTGTGTGTAAAAAAAGTAGACGATCCACGTGATTTTGGCGTTGCAGAAACAGATGAAAACGGTCACGTTACCAAACTGGTAGAGAAACCACAAATTCCGCGAACCAACAGCGCTTTGGTGGGGATTTATAAAATTGCAGAAACTGAACTATTATTTAAATGCATCGAACAGTTGATGCCAAAAGCGATAGCAGATGAAGGGGAGATGGGCTTAACGCCTGCACTTGATTGCATGGTTAATGGAGGAGCTTCATTTACCACAATGAAAGTGGCCAATTGGTTTGATTGTGGCAAAAAAGAAACCCTGCTGGAAAGCAATGCAACGCTGTTAAAAAAATGGGGAGGTGAAATTTCCAATGCTGAAGGATACGAGAACACCATCATCATACCCCCTGTTAGTATAGCTCCCGGTTGTGAAATTCACAATTCAGTTATTGGTCCAAATGTTACCATTGGAGAGAAATCCATCATCAGTTATTCTGTTGTAAAGGAGTCTATTATAGGATCATTTACAAAGCTATATGACGTGGTGTTACACGACTCTTTGATTGGCTCTGATACCGTTATTAAGGGAGAAACCCGAACACTTAATATTGGCGACAATACCGAGATTGACCTTGGCTAATTGCTTATTTTAATTTCCCAATCATTTCCGATGGAACAACCCACTGGTTAAATTCTGCTTCACTCAAGTAGCCCAGTTTCACTGCCATCTCTTTAAGTGTAGTTCCTTCTTTATGCGCTTTTTGTGCAATCTCAGCTGCTTTGTAATAACCTATTTTGGTATTGAGTGCAGTAACAAGCATCAAAGAATTGTTGAGGTGTTTTTCTATATTCTCGTGCAAGGGTTCAATGCCAATGGCGCATTTATCATTGAAACTCACGCAACCATCACCTATGAGTTTTGCACTATGTAAAAAATTAAAAATCATCATGGGTTTAAATACGTTCAGTTCAAAATGTCCGTTGGCTCCACCAATATTAATAGCCACATCATTGCCCAAAACTTGTGCAGCAATCATACTAAGGGCTTCACATTGTGTTGGATTTACTTTTCCAGGCATAATGGAAGAACCTGGTTCGTTATCGGGTATAAATAGTTCTCCTATTCCACTTCTTGGTCCGGATGAAAGCATTCTTATGTCGTTTGCAATTTTCATCAGACTAACTGCTACTGTTTTTAAAGCACCATGTGCTTCAACGATTGCATCGTGTGCTGCAAGCGCTTCAAATTTATTTTCAGCTGTTATAAAGGGAAGTCCTGTAAGCGTTGCGATATGCTTTGCTACGTTTTCTGAATAGTTTTCTGGCGTGTTGATACCTGTACCTACTGCTGTTCCACCCAATGCGAGTTCTGATAAATGTGACAAAGTATTTTTAATAGCTTTAATACCATGATTCAATTGTGATACATAGCCACTAAATTCTTGTCCCACTGTTAGTGGTGTTGCATCCATGAAATGGGTCCTTCCAATTTTAACCACCTGCATGTATGCCTTACTTTTTTCTTCAAGTGTATTTCTTAGTTTTTCTAGCCCAGGCAATGTTACTTCTATCAACATTTTGTATGCTGAAATATGCATTGCAGTTGGAAAAGTATCATTTGAAGATTGTGATTTATTTACATCATCGTTTGGGTGAAGAAATTTTTCTTTATCGGACAAACTACCGCCTTTCAATACATGACCACGGTAGGCCACAACTTCATTCACATTCATGTTGCTCTGCGTGCCGCTTCCAGTTTGCCAAACTACCAGTGGAAAATAGTCGTCTAATTTTCCTTCCAAGATTTCATCACATACCTCACCTATAAGAAGGCATTTGTCTTCCGATAAAACACCAGCTTCTTTGTTGGTGATTGCTGCTGCTTTCTTCAAGTATGCAAAGGCCTTGATGATTTCTTTTGGCATCTTGTTGGTTTCCTGTGCTATCTTGAAATTGTCTATACTTCTCTGGGTTTGCGCACCGTAATAAGCATTGATGGGTACGTGTACTTCACCCATGGTATCTTTCTCAATTCTGTATTCCATTTTGTTGATTTGATTGCAAAATTAATAAATGTTGAATTTCTGTTTTGGCTACTTAATTAAATTTGGGCTTTCTTTTTTCTAGAAAAGCCGTAACACCCTCTACCATATCATCACTAGCAAAGCTTTTACCAAAGCATACAGCTTCCGTAATCATGCCTTTTTCAGGATCAGCATCTGAGGCATTGGTGGCTTCAATTAATTGGGCCAGTGCAATGCTTGATTTGCTGATGATTGTTTTCATTTTTGATTCAGCTATGGATAGCAAGTCTTCTTGTTTACATAGTTGGTTAACCAATCCAATTCTGTAAGCTTCATTGGCGTCGATATTTTCTCCAGTCATCATGAGTTCAAAGGCTTTTCCTTTACCAACCAGCCTGGGCAGGCGTTGTGTACCTCCGTATCCTGGTATAATGCCAAGGTTAATTTCAGGCTGACCAAATTTTGCATTTTCTGAGGCTATTCGAAAATGGCAACTCATGGCCAATTCACAGCCGCCTCCCAATGCAAAGCCATTTACAGCGGCTATGATGGGTTTGGTAGAATTTTCAATGCTTGAAAATAGTGCTTGTCCAATTTCAGCAAACCCTTGACCTTGATTTCTGTCGCCTTTTAAAAATCCACTGATATCTGCTCCTGCAACAAATGCTTTCTCTCCACTACCTGTCAGGATTGCACCTTTAATATGATTATCGGCCTGCAAATCTGCAATGCAATATTTTAGAGCATCTAGCACTGCGCTGTTTAGTGCATTTAATTTTTCAGGGCGGTTAATGGTCATCCAAAGTACCCCATCTTTCTTTTCAATAAGAATTGAATTGTCATTCATTGTAATCAATTTAAAATGATCTGTTCTTGCTTACCCACTCATTGATATATCCTGCGATTTCTGTTGATGCAGTTCCTGGAGGGAACAGTTTTCCTACACCCAATGCCTCTAGCTCTAGTCGGTCTTCATCAGGAATAATACCTCCACCAGTTAGTAGAACGTCGTTCATTTTTTTTTCTTTCATCAGTTTGATGATTCTGGGAAAAACTGTCATGTGTGCCCCTGATAGAATACTAATACCAATGGCGTCAACATCTTCTTGTAATGCAGCTTCAACTACCATTTCAGGGGTTTGTCGGAGTCCCGTATAAATCACTTCCATGCCAGCGTCCTTTAAAGAGGTAGCAATAACTTTTGCTCCTCTGTCGTGCCCATCTAAGCCTACTTTTGCAATGAGTACACGCGTAGGTCTTGTGCCTTGTTGTTTCTCGGTTTTTTTCATTGTTGAAGCATTTTCAATACATGGTTGATTCTGCGTATAGTTGATTCTTTTCCAATGATTGCTGCAATTTCAAAAACAGTGGGACCAAATTTTGCACCTACCAGCATAATCCTGAAGGGCAGTTGCAGTTCACCAGTTTTGATACCTGACGCTGTTGCTTTTTCTTTAAAGTGGGTTTCTATGCTCATGGCATCCCATGAAGTTAATTCTTCTAAGTTTGAAATCCAGTCGTTAAAGAATATTGACTTATTTTCATCCCATTTTGTTTGAATGGATGCTGTATCAATCGTTTCAGGATCTTTGAAAAAATAAATGATTTGTGGAACAAAATCATTGAGCAATTGACACCTGTCTTTTACTAGGGTTATAATTGGAAGTAGCTTTTCTTCATCAAGCTCGATAGTGAGTTTTGTTAATTGGTGTACAACATAAGGGAGAAGTTTTTCGCTTGTGCTTTTCTTTATCCACTCTTGGTTGAACCACTTGGCTTTTTCAAAATCAAATTTTGCACCACCTTTGTGTATTCTATCAATTGTAAATCTTTCTGCCAAGGTTTCTTTGTCAAAAATTTCCTCTCCGCTACCATCGTTCCAACCAAGCAGTGCGAGCATGTTTATAAAGGCCTCTGGTAAGAAGCCCATTTCTTTAAAGCCTTTGGTTAACTCACCTGTTTTGGGGTCCATCCAATCCATAGCAAATACTGGGAATCCCAAGCGGTCTCCATCTCTCTTGCTTAACTTGCCTTGTCCATCAGGTTTTAAAATTAATGGCAAATGCGCCCAATCAGGCATGCTGTCTTTCCAACCCAAGTAGTCCCACAACAAAACGTGAACTGGTGAGGAGGGAAGCCATTCTTCACCCCTAAAGGCATGTGTAATTTCCATTTCATGGTCATCAACCACAACGGCCAAATGATAGGTGGGCATGCCATCTGCCTTGAGCAATACTTTGTCGTCTACTTGATCGGTATTAAACACCACTTCACCCCTGATTAAATCATTGAGCTTCACTTCTTCGTTGTTGGGCATTTTAATTCGGATCACATACGGCGTGTTTTTGTCGATGAGTTCATTCACTATTTCTTTGTCTAACGAAAGTGAATTTTTCATTTGCATCCTCACTTTACTGTTGTATTGAGGAGAAGGGTTTGATTCAGATTTAAAGGCTTCACGCATTTTTCCCAGTTCTTCTGGAGTGTCAAATGCATAGTAAGCAAAACCGGAGGCTACCAATTGGTTTGCGTATTTGCGGTAACTGGCTTTGCGTTCACTTTGTCTATAGGGAGAAAATTTGCCTTCTACATGCGGACCTTCATCAGGTAAAATACCGCACCAATCTAAGCAGTCCAGAATATATTGTTCTGCGCCAGCTACAAACCTGGTTTGATCGGTATCCTCAATGCGAAGTACAAAGGTACCCTTGTGTTTTTTTGCAAATAAATAATTGAAGAGGGCTGTTCTAACGCCCCCTAAATGTAGTCCACCTGTTGGACTAGGTGCAAAACGAACCCTCACTGTTCTAGTTGTCATGTTGCAAATATAAGCAGTAAAGCTGCTGGGTTGGGTGCAAAAAAAGACTCCCCTTTAGGAGGGGAGTCTTTTTAAAACTTTTCAGTTTCTTTCTTAGGATGTTGGATAAAGTTAAATAGGGTACGGATTAAAAAACGGGCCTTTAGTTTCTGTTTAGTTTCATAGAGGTACACAGCTATAACGGCGATTGTGTTGCCGCTATTATGTATTGCGTAGATATTCAATCAGATTGGGTATTTGTACCTAACTAAACGGGGTAAATGTTGCAGTATTTACGGAAAATCACCTTTTTAATAGGCGCCGGTAGAGAGCATAACTAGGGTACAGGCTTCCAAAACTTCTATTCCGGCATGCCTGGCTTTCTCGAAAAAACCAGGATTTTCAGCTCCCGGATTGAATATGATTCTTTTGGGATGAAGGGACAATATGTATTCCTCGTAGTTGGCTTGCCTGCCTGCATTCATATATAAAGTAACCGTGTGAATGCCTAGGAAGGGTTCCTGATTGGCATGGGCCGTTATCGTTTCAAGCTCAAAAACCTCTTTTCCGATGGCTTCTACTGGGTGTCCAGCAGACAATAGCTTTTTCACAGCCATGTTGCTGTATTGCTCTGGATTGGCAGATGCCCCTAATACAAGTGTTTTTTTGCCTATCATACCAGCATAACCACTGGATTCTCCATGTATTTCTTAAGGGTCTGAAGGAAGGCAGCGCCTACTGCACCGTCAACACTTCTATGGTCGCAGCTCAAAGTGAGTTTCATCATTTGTGTTGTGGTGAAACCCTCTCCTTTTCTAACAACCACTTCTTTAATTTTTCCAACAGCCAAGATACAGCTGTCTGGGGGGTTGATGATGGCCGTAAATTCATCAATATCCATCATTCCTAAATTAGAAATGGTGAAGGTATTGCCTGTAAAATCTTGGGGCTGGATTTTCTTGTTCCTTGCCTTATCGTATAGCTCTTTGGCTTCTAAAGCAATTTGAGAGAGTGATTTTTGGTCGGCAAACTTTACTACAGGAACAATCAATCCTTCGGGTAATGCAATTGCTGAACCAATATGAACATGGTTGTAGGTACGAATGAATTCTCCCATCCAACTGCTGTTCACAGCAGGATGTTTTTTTAACGCAAGTGCGGCTGCCTTTATCAACATGTCTTGGAAAGAAATTTTTGTACTGCTCACTTCATTCATGGCTACTCTTGCCTTGATGGCATTGTCCATGCAAATTTCCATACTCAAATAGAAGTGAGGTGCCGTATACATGCTTTCCCCTAATCTTCTTGCAATGGTTTTCCTCATCGAAGTGAGTGGAGTATCTGCATAAACTTCTTCGCCCGCAACAAAGCTAGCTGTAGGTAGTGCAACAGTTGCATGAATAGGTGCTGTTACTGGAGCAGATCCGGGTGTATAATCATCAACGTCTTTCTTTATAATTCTTCCCGCATCGCCTGAGCCCTTAATTTGACCTAAGTCAATTCCTTTGTCTTTGGCCAAAATTTTGGCTAATGGGGATGCTTTTAACCTGCCATCATTTGAATGTGCAGCGGCAACAGCAACCTGAGATTGGGGATTTGGAGTGCCAATTGTTACTGGAGCACTTGTTGGTGCAGCTGCAGGAGCAGCAGTTTCACTATTCGAGTTGAGCAGACCTGAAATATCAGTTCCAGGTTTACCTATGATTGCAATAACATCATTTATTTTGGCTGACTCACCTGCTGGCACGCCTATGTATAGTAAGGTGCCTTCTGTATAACCTACCACTTCCATTGTGGCTTTGTCAGTTTCTACGTCTGCCAAATTATCGTCACTCTTCACTTGATCACCCACTTGTTTGTTCCATTGAACAATCTTACCGCTGGTCATGGTATCGCTGAGCAAAGGCATTCTGATAACAGTCACGCCCAATTGTTCTGGTGTAACAGCTGATGCAGCCACCACCATTTGCGGGGCAGGAGCAACTGATGAAGCAGGAGCCGATGCAGCTGTTGTAGCGGCAGCAGTGTTTAAATATTGTTGAATGTCTTCGCCAGGCTTACCTACGATTGCAATGATTTCATTAATTTTTGCAGCTTCACCCTCTTTAAAACCAACATACAAAACTGTGCCATCTGCATAGCCTACCACTTCCATGGTGGCCTTATCAGTTTCAACATCAGCCAACACATCGTCGCTTTTTACAGTGTCGCCAACAGTCTTGTTCCACTTTACGATCTTGCCCTCGGTCATGGTATCACTCAGGAGCGGCATTCTGATCACTTCGGCCATAGCCCTAATCCGTTTTGGTTAAAGAATAAATGAGAGCTACAAAATTACATCAAAAATGGACAATCAGAGCCAAGATCTGCCAAAGTTTTACACCCTTTATTAGTAATCGAGATCTAAGTTCAGTTGGTCGCGCATATTTTTGATGATGGGGTACATTTCTACCATTTTCAAGTACTGGTCTTTTCGAGACATCAGTTGCTCAGCAGGTATTTCGGTATTTTCAGCTGAAACATCCAAAACTACTATGTATTGAATTTTATTGTTGTTAAAGAACTCTTGCAAGTGAAGCGTCATGCCCAGGCGCTCTCCTTCAATAAATTGTTGCTGGATTTTACTTTCTGCTTTTACTTCAAAATTTGTTTCGTCTTGTATACTTAATTTTGCCTGCTTCAGGTTGCTGTGGCTGGTTACTTGGTTGTTGGCAGCCAACTTTTCAAGATAAATGTTCCATGCTTCATTTAGTTTTTCATCAGATAGTGAGAAAACAATTGATTTTTCTTGTTTTCTATTTTGTATTTGGTCCCTTATTTTCTTTAATGCGCCCAAGCCACCAGTGGGTGCTTCATTTTGTGCACTGCTGCTCATGGGTTGGTTGAGGGGAGGGCGATTGTTGGTTTCGTTTTCTTTATTGTCGGGATTTCCCATTGCTGGAAGATGATTGGCCGGTTCTTCAGCAGGTTTCTCAACTTTTGGTGCTTGTATTTTTTCCCCGATTGTCTTTTGTTCTCTGATGGTAAGTTGGCGAAAAGCGACTGATTTTATTTCGTCAATTCGTTTTTTTTTTCCGATCCCGTCTTCGGAAACCAAGGTAATTGCTTGTTTTAGGTAGTTGAGTTTGATCAAATGAAATTCAACATGCAACTTTTTATTTTTAGCTTGTTTAAATCCAGCTTCTGCTTCTGTAAGAATTGTCATGGCACCAATGATGTAAGAGGTAGAACATTCAGTTGCCAAAGCAATGTATTTATTCCTAAATCCATCCATTACTTGAAGTAAGGATATGGATCTGGCATCTTTGCTTATTAACAAGTTTCTGAAAAACTCAGTCATGCAATTTAAAACTATATCTCCTTCAAAGCCCTTTTTGTCAATCTCATCGTAGAGCGATAAAACACCTGGTAAATCTTGGTTATTTAGTAGCTCCAGCATGCTGAAAAAATAATCTTCATCCAATACATTCAGTTGCTCAAGTGTATTGGTATAGGTAAGAGATGCGTTGGTAAAGCTGACAATTTTATCTAGCATACTCAATGCATCACGCATACAGCCATCACTTTTTTGAGCAATGATTTGTAATGCTGCAGGTTCCGCTTCTATTCTTTCTTTTTGTGCAATTTCTTCCAAATGAACTACGATGTCTTTTGGGGTAATTCTTTTGAAATCAAAAATCTGACAACGTGATAGAATCGTGGGCAGAATTTTGTGTTTTTCTGTTGTTGCTAAAATAAATATTGCATGGGCTGGCGGCTCCTCCAGTGTTTTTAAAAATGCATTGAATGCTGAAGGACTAAGCATGTGTACCTCATCAATGATGTAGATCTTGTATTTACCCGACTGTGGTGCAAACCTTACTTGGTCGATCAATTCCCTGATATCATCTACAGAGTTGTTACTGGCAGCGTCAAGTTCGTGAACATTAAAAGTAGAACCCGTGTTAAAGGACAAACAGGAGCTGCATTTATCGCAGGCTTCTCCATCTTTTTCAACCTGTTCGCAATTGATTGTTTTTGCCAAAATTCTTGCGCAGGTTGTTTTGCCAACACCACGCGGACCGCAAAACAAAAATGCATGGGCCAGGTGATTTTGCAGAATGGCATTTTTTAATGTTGTGGTAATATGGGCTTGTCCCACCACCGTTGAAAAGTGCTGAGGTCTATATTTTCTCGCTGAAACAACAAAATTTTCCATCCGTCTGCAAGATAAGAAAAGGTTTAGCGCTTTAGAAGTGCTGGAGAATAGTTTTTATTTGATTCATTGTCTTACTAAGTTTAAATTGCGCATTGAATCTCTAAAACACATTTTGACCGATGAAATACATATTGGCCCTAGATCAGGGTACCACCAGTTCAAGAGCTATTTTGTTTGGCCATGATGGGTCAATTGCTGCAATGGCTCAAAAAGAGTTCCAACAAATTTTTCCAGAACCGGGGTGGGTTGAGCACGACCCGATGGAAATATGGGTGAGTCAGGCTACCGTTGCAAAAGAAGCCATGCTGAAGCTAAATATTAGAGCAGAAGGCGTAGCTGCCATTGGTATTACCAACCAGCGGGAAACTACGGTGGTGTGGGATCGAAAAACTGGAATTCCTATTTACAATGCAATTGTATGGCAAGATAGGCGCACCGCTGGGTATTGCGACCAATTGAGGAATGAAGGACACGCACAAAAAATCAAAGAAAAAACAGGGTTGATACTGGATGCTTATTTTTCAGGAACCAAACTTAAATGGATTTTAGATCATGTTGAAGGGGCAAGAGAAAAAGCAGCATTGGGCGAACTTGCGTTTGGCACAATAGACACTTGGTTGTTGTGGAAATTAACTGAAGGCGAAGTGCATGCAACAGATGTGAGCAATGCAGCAAGAACCATGTTGTTTAATATCGAAACAATGGACTGGGATCTTGAGTTGTTGAAGTTATTGGATATACCGAGCACTTTGTTGCCTCAGGTAAAAAGCAACAGCGAAATCTATGGATATGCCACTGCTATTCATTTGAATGAGGTGCCAATTGCAGGTATGGCCGGTGATCAGCAGTCGGCTTTATTTGGACAAATGTGTACTGAAGTGGGTATGGTAAAAAACACCTACGGAACAGGATGTTTTATGCTTATGAACACGGGCGATAAATTGGTTCGCTCAAACAACAACCTGCTTACCACCGTTGCTTGGAAAATAGGAAATAGTACCAATTATGCACTCGAGGGGAGTGTGTTTATAGCCGGAGCCGCAGTACAATGGCTAAGAGATGGTTTGAAAATCATTAAAAAATCTTCTGATGTGCAAGCACTGGCCGAATCTGTTGATGATGCAGATGGTGTTGTTGTTGTGCCGGCGTTTTCCGGATTGGGCGCGCCGCATTGGAATCCATATTCAAGGGGGACAATTTTCGGTATCACCAGGGGAACGAAAGATGCGCACATTGCCAGAGCAACTTTAGAAAGCATTGCCTATCAAACCTATGATGTTTTGAAAGCCATGGAATCGGATGCTGGGTTGCCTATTAAGGAACTAAGGGTAGACGGAGGTGCAACAGTAAACGATATGCTGATGCAATTTCAAAGTGATGTTCTTTCAGTGAAAGTCTTAAGACCTGAAGTGATTGAAACTACCGCATTGGGCGCCGCTTATTTAGCAGGACTTGCAGTTGGGTATTGGGCGGATATCGAATCTATTTCTGCACAATGGAAAGTGTCTGGCAGTTTTTCACCAAGCATGCCAGAAGAAAAAAAACAAGAACATTTAGCAAATTGGCAACGTGCAGTAACTGCAGTTTTGGCATGGAGTAAATAAATTAAGCAGTTAAAAATTGAACAGGACCTTCAACATAGAAAAATTAACAGAAGTAAAAGAGTGGGACATCATTGTAATTGGTGGCGGGGCCACTGGCTTGGGAATTGCAGTGGATGCCAGTAAACGAGGGTTTAAAACATTGCTTCTTGAAAAAAGTGATTTTGCCAAAGGTACTTCCAGCAGAAGTACTAAGCTTGTACATGGGGGTGTTCGTTATTTGGCACAAGGAAATATAAAACTGGTTGTTGAAGCTTTACGTGAAAGGGGATTTTTACTTGCTAATGCGCCGCATCTAACACGGATTCAGCAATTTATTATTCCAGCATATAGCTATTTCAACAAATGGTTCTACGGTGTTGGATTGTTTGTTTACGATTTATTATCACGTAAGCTAAGTCTTGGCCAGCCTTCACTTTTATCAAAAAAAACGGTATTGAAAAAAATGCCACTGATAAACCCAAAGAAATTAAAGGGCGGAATTGTTTATACAGATGGGCAATTTGATGATGCGAGACTTGCATTGGCACTGGCGCTAACGGCAAATGATTTAGGAGGTACTGTTTTAAATTATTTTCAAGTTACACAGCTACTTAAAAAAAATGGTAAAGTAATAGGGGTGGTTGCCGACGATGAGTGGAGTGAAAAAACGTTTGAGTTACATGCAAAAGTAGTTATCAATGCAACAGGTGTATTTGTAGATTCAATTTTGGATTTAGACGATCCGAATACTTCTGCGATGGTTATGCCATCACAGGGAGTGCATCTGGTTGTAGATAAAAAATTCTTTCCTGGAACTGATGCCTTAATGATTCCGAAAACCAACGATGGAAGGGTTTTGTTTGCCTTACCTTGGCATGATAGGGTGGTTATTGGCACTACGGATACTCCGTTAAATATAATAAGTGAAGAGCCAATTGCTTTGGAGGAGGAAATTGAATTCATCCTGTTGCATTTCAACGAGTACACAACTGCTCAACTCAAGCGAAAAGATGTCCTTTCTGTTTTTGCTGGTCTTCGGCCATTGGTAAAAACATCCAACAAAACCAGTACTTCACTTGCATCACGCGACCACACGATTTTGGTTTCAAAAAGTAACCTCATCACCATAACTGGGGGCAAATGGACAACCTATAGAAAGATGGCAAAAGATGCTGTAAATAATGCAGCATTTATAGCCGCTCTTCCAATTGTAAAATGTTCAACCAGGAATTTACCATTGCATGGTTGCACCAAAGAACTTAAATACGGAGATCCTTTGTCGTCTTATGGTGCTGATGCAAAAATTATTAAAAGCATGATTGTTGAGGATCCTGCACTTGCAGACAAGATTCACCCTCATTATGATTATTGCTTTGCAGAAATTTTATTTTCTGTAAAATTTGAAATGGCATTAACTGTTGAGGATATACTTGCGCGACGAAGTAGATTGTTATTGGTAGATGCCCGAGCTGCAATGGAAGCTGCGCCTGTTGTTGCGCATGCCATGGCACCGTTATTAAATGAAGATTTGGCCTGGGAGGAAGAACAAGTGAAATCATTTCAGTCCCTCGCAAGCGGCTACCTAGCTACAGCATCATAATTTGTATTAAATTAGATAAAATTTCTTGCCATGACTCCTTTCGTTTCTGAACTTATCGGTACAAGTGTACTTATTTCTTTTGGCACCAGTGTTGTTGCCAATGTATTGTTGGACAAAACCAAAGGCAACAATGCAGGGTTAATTGTAATTACTTTTGGTTGGGCTATTGGAGTGTTTGTGGGTGTATTTATATCTGCCGATGATAGTGGGGCACACCTAAATCCAGCGGTTTCTATTGGGTTGGCGGTGGCGGGTAAATTTCCATGGGAAGATGTTCCTGGATTTGTTTTGGCGCAGTTTTTAGGGGCGTTTATAGGCAGTACAATTACCTATTTAATCTATAAGGATCATTTTTCTGCTACCAAGGATCCATCCTTAAAGTTGGCAGTTTTTTGTAATACCCCCGCTATCAGCAAACCTTTCAATAATTTGATAACAGAGACCCTTGCAACATTTATTTTCATACTATCCATTTTGTTCATCCAAAAAGGTGAAATGAAATTGGGAGCGCTCGATGCTTTACCTGTTGCCCTACTCGTTTTGGGAATTGGCCTAAGTATGGGAGGTCCCACTGGCTATGCCATCAACCCAGCCAGAGATTTGGGTCCACGTATCATGCACGCTATCCTCCCAATTCCCCAAAAAGGGGAAAATGGCTGGGGATATGCTCCAATACCCGTTGTTGGTCCGGTTTTAGGCGCTATTTTAGCTGGACTGCTGTTTCCCCTTCTGTAGAACTAATTGGCAACTAAAAAAATTCTTGAAAGCAATTTTTTAGATCCCGCCATCCTGATTACCTTTGCGGCCGGAAACTGATTTCACATCAACATCAATCATTGAACATGGCTAATACAGGAAAAATTAAACAGGTAATCGGAGCGGTGGTAGACGTTGCTTTTGATGGCCAACTTCCAGAGATTTATAACGCCCTTGAACTTAAAAAAGAAAATGGCGAAAAACTAGTTTTAGAAGTGCAGCAGCACTTAGGCGAAGACAGTGTAAGGTGTATAGCCATGGATGGTACCGAAGGCTTGGTTCGTGGAACCTTAGTAACAGATACTGGCAAAGCAATAAGAATGCCTACTGGGGATGCCATTAATGGAAGGTTGTTCAATGTTACTGGAGATCCAATTGATGGACTTCCTGCAGTTTCTAAAGAAAATGGACGTGCTATCCATGCCAAGCCTCCAAAGTTTGAAGATTTGAGTACCGCGACAGAAATACTTTTTACAGGTATTAAGGTTGTCGATTTGATTGAGCCTTACGCTAAAGGGGGTAAAATTGGACTATTCGGGGGTGCCGGTGTTGGTAAAACCGTATTGATTCAAGAATTAATTAACAATATCGCAAAAGGATATGGCGGACTTTCTGTGTTTGCCGGTGTGGGTGAGCGTACACGTGAGGGAAATGACCTACTTAGAGAGATGATTGAGGCAGGCATCATGAATTATGGTGATGATTTCAAGCACAGCATGGAAGAAGGTGGATGGGATTTGGATAAAGTGGACATGAATGGATTAAAAGATTCAAAAGCAACTTTCGTTTTCGGTCAGATGAACGAACCTCCTGGAGCACGTGCCCGTGTTGCCTTGAGTGGATTGACCATCGCCGAGTATTTCCGTGATGGGGATGGTGAAGGCAAAGGAAAGGATATCCTTTTCTTCGTTGATAATATCTTCCGTTTCACACAAGCAGGTTCTGAAGTATCTGCTCTTTTGGGAAGGATGCCTTCAGCGGTAGGTTATCAGCCTACATTGGCAACTGAAATGGGATTGATGCAAGAGAGAATTACTTCTACCAAGAATGGTTCTATTACTTCAGTGCAGGCAGTTTACGTACCTGCGGATGACTTAACAGATCCAGCCCCTGCAACTACATTTGCCCACTTGGATGCAACTACGGTATTGAGCCGTAAGATTGCCGATCTTGGTATTTATCCTGCGGTTGATCCCTTGGATTCTACATCTAGGATTCTTTCTCCAATGATTGTGGGTGATGCTCATTACAATTGTGCAAACAATGTTAAATTGATTCTTCAGCGTTACAAAGAATTGCAAGACATCATTGCCATCTTAGGTTTGGATGAATTGAGTGATGAAGATAAACTCACTGTATCTCGTGCAAGAAGGGTTCAACGTTTTTTAAGCCAGCCCTTCCACGTTGCTGAGCAGTTCACTGGTTTGAAGGGTGTATTTGTAAATATTGAAGATACTATTCGTGGTTTCAATATGATTATGGATGGAGAAGTGGACGAGTATCCAGAAGCGGCGTTTAACCTTGTAGGTACTATTGAAGATGCCATTGAAAAAGGGAAGAAGATGATGGAAGCTACTAAAGCTTAACTAACCTAAAGTAGAAAATACATGAGAATTGAAATATTAACACCAGAGAGGAAGTTGTTTTCGGGAGATGCATATGGCGTTCAACTGCCAGGCATTAGTGGATCTTTTGAGGTGTTGGAAAAGCACGCCCCTATGGTGAGTGCTCTCGGTAAAGGTGCTGTGAAAATCCTTTTGGACAAAACTGGTAAAAGCAGTTCTTACAAAATTAACAGTGGATTTGTTGAAGTACTAAACAACCAGGTTTCAGTGTTGGTAGAAGGTGCAGTTGAGGCTTAACCTAAACTATAGTATTGTAAAAGGGGACCATTGGTCCCCTTTTTTATTTTTGCAATGCATTGAAAATAGTTATTGAAATACCCTGATATAATCTACATATAACCACTGTGGGAAATAGGTAGTTGCATTTGGAGATCCAGGCCAATTACCACCCACTGCCGTATTGATTATAAAAAAGAAAGACTCGTTAAATGGATGTCCAAGTCCTACAATAGATGCAGGATTAAACTCGTTGATTAATTTGTCGTCAACCAACATCCTGATTCTATCTTGTTGCCAATCCAAGCTGTAAACGTGGTATTCATCTGGAAGTGGTTTTTCATTCAATAAAGAAGCTGTAGTATTTCTTGCGTTATTGCCAAATTTGTAGTGAATAGTAGAATGAACCCTGTTTTCGTCATGGCCCAGAAATTCCATAATATCAATTTCACCACATGCAGGCCAACCTGCTGTTTTGAAGTTTGAGCCGAGCATCCAAAACGCAGGCCATATTCCCTGACCCCTCGGAAGTTTTGCACGGATATCTATTCGTCCAAATCTAAAAGATTGCTTATCCATTGAAACCATGCGGGTAGAGGTATAGTTTTTGCCTCCAAAGGTTTCTTTTCTTGCTTCAATGATCATTTTTCCACTACTGAATGAAACATTATCACCACGTGTATACGATTGAAGCTCGTTGTTGCCCCACCCACAATTCGGACAACCATCGCCCACATCGTAACTCCAATTATTTGTATTTAATATTTCTGCGTTAAACTCATCGCTCCATATCATTGTTTTGCCTTGGTAGGAAAGTGGACCCGTATATCCAACATCATTAACTGGAATCTTACTGTCGTCATTATTAATTACACCCAAGCCAATTCCATCAAATATGGTACAGTTAATAGCGTTTGAGAGCAAAACTTGAAACTCATCTACGCCCTCTTTTAGGTCATCAGCTACAATAGTGACTGTCACCTTTTTTATGGTTTCACCGGCTCTAAAAGTAATTACCTGATCCAATGCTTGAAAGTCTTCATTTGCTTTTGCAAAACCATCTTTTGTGATTACCCGAACAGAGGCCTCTTGTGAAAGAGGTTCTGTGAGCTTGATAGAAAATTCCATTGTTGAAGTGCCGCCATTGCCTTCATTTTGTTGAATATCATCTATTGACATACTTGCAATTGCTATTGGTGTTGATTTCTCTTTATCACATCCAACAACAAATGCAAGGAGCAGGCCTAGTCCTAAGAAAGCTTTTTTCATTTTTTTCTTTTTCTAATTTTGAAGATAAATAAAAATCACATTTGGTTTATTTACTGTTTAATGTATTGGATTCTAATTTTTATATTTGCCTGTGTTCAAAAAGAATAATTTACCCAGATTAGCTATCTCTATCTATTTTTTCTTCAGTGGTTTGGTGTTCTCAAGCTGGGTTTCGAGGATCCCGCATATCAAAGATGAATTCGGATTTAATGAGGCAGAGCTGGGAGGCATTTTGTTTATGCTTCCCCTTGGGTCGATTGCTGCTTTACCGATATCGGGTTGGCTGGTTCAAAAGTTTTCTAGTCGGGTTATTGGATTGCTGAGTATTCTCTTATATACGGTTCTTTTGTATGGTATTGCAGCAGCGGATCAGGTTTTTCAGTTGTCTGTTACGCTGTTCCTCTTTGGAGTTGTTGGTAATTTTTGCAACATCGCTTTAAATGCCCAAGGGCTTTCTATTCAGGAGCGCATAAATAAGCCGATTCTTTCCAGTTTACATGCCATGTGGAGCTTAGGAGCATTTGTTGCCGCGGCCATCAGTGGGTGGTCTATGAAGATGGGCTATTCAACCGACTTGCATTTTTTATTGGTCGCAGTACTTGCATCTTTTGTGGCCTTGGTTTTGGTTTATTTATTTGTTGATGATGTTGTTGGTGATGATGGCAGGGAACAAAAAATATTTGTATTGCCCAACCGCAGCCTGCTTTTATTGGGTATTATTTGTTTTTGTGTGGCGATGACTGAAGGCGCAATGGCAGATTGGAGCTCGCTGTATTACAGACAAGTAGCCAACGAAATGCACAATGTAAGTACTGCTGGATATACCGCTTTTGCATTTTGTATGGCGACAGGTAGGTTTGTGGGAGATTTTTTTATTCATCGGTTTGGTCATTCTCGGGTGCTTAAGTTCAATGGCGGATTGATTTTAACCGGTATTGTGTTAGCACTTACTGTATCAATACCCGCTGTTGTAATTCTAGGATTTGCATTGGTTGGATTTGGTGTTTCTTCTGGTATACCAATAGTGTATATGTTGTCTGCGAAAAACAAAACCATGGCACCTGCTGCTGCCTTGGCTGCGGTGAGTAGCCTTGGGTTTACAGGATTCTTAATTGGTCCGCCTATCATTGGCTTTATTGCTCAGCTCACAGGATTGCGTTATGCATTAACCATTGTGGCTTTAATGGGATTAATTGTTTGGGTGCTCTCCATGCGCGTGAAGTCTGGCAAGCTTAGTTGAGCGAAGGATCTAAAGGATAGTTGATGATTTGTTTGAATTCATCACCCAATAGTTTGACCGCGTTTTTCCAAATCAAAGTTGATTGTGTGTGGAAGACCAATTCTTGGTTTGATGGAGCACAGAGCCAGCTTTTCTCTTTTATTTCTTCTTCCAATTGACCGCCTTCCCACCCCGAATAGCCAACAATAAACCTTATTTTATTTTCATCAATGGAGTTTGTTAATACCAGTTCTTTGATTTTGTCAAAATCACCGCCCCAATATATGCCTGCGTTGATGTGTATGCCTCCTGGGATAATTTCTGGCATGCAGTGTAGGAAAAACATTTGTTCTTTGCCAACGGGACCACCGTCGTATAAAGGAAGGGTGCAGCTTGATAAATCTTCAACCAAATCCCCAACCAGATGATCAATTTTTTGATTGATGGTAAATCCAACAAAACCATCTTCTTGCTTTTGACACACGAGAACGACCGACCTTTGAAAATTTGTGTCTTTCATAAAAGGCTCTGCAATGAGTAAGGATCCTTTTTCTGGGATGTTCATAAACCTAAGTTAAATAAATTCCATATCTGTATCTTCATCAAGCCGCAAACTTATTTTTGTCTTTACATGAAAAAGTCTTTTTCAATAATTACTGTTTTGATTACTATCTCGTTGATAGGAATTATTGGTATTCAATATTCTTGGTTAAAGAATGTTGCTGCAATACGGAAAGATCAAATAGCGGGCAAGGTAGACATGGTTGAGTTTGAGGTTGTTGAAGCGCTTGTAGATGAAAAAATGCAATATGTACCACAATTGCCAATAGATGGTTTACCAAAGGGTGGGCAAGAACAACTTTTAGAAATGATTCGTCCGCAGACCATAGCGGAAAGATTTTCTGTATCTGAAATACAAAATAAATTTGAAAAAGCATTTGAAACCAATGGGTTGAAAGGTGCAAAATTTCAGTTTGCTGTTTTGTCTGATGCAAACAATCTTGGTCCGGATTTGGCTTCCCCAGACTATGGGAAACACTATGAAATGGGACTAAAAGATTCAGTAAACTATTGGATTCATGTATGGCCATTGGTATCATTGTCTGGAGACGATTCAAAATTGCTCGCGCCAGACGAAAAACTGGTGCTTATTATTTATGACATGCAAGATTTTGTGATGCGTTCTATAGGATGGATGATTGGCGTGGCAGTTCTTTTTACATTGATCATCATTGCTGCATTTTTTCTTACTATTCGCACCATACTCACCCAGAAAAAATTGAGTGAGATGAAGACGGATTTTATAAACAACATGACGCATGAACTCAGAACGCCTATTGCAACCATCTCTATTGCTGTTGATACACTAAAAAATGAGAAAGTGATTGGTAGTCGGGATCAGTTATTGGCAATTGGACAAATCATTAAGAATGAAAACCTGCGTATGAATACCCAGGTTGAACAAATATTGCAAGCCGCACAACTTGATATTGACCAAGTGTTAAAGGGGAAAGTAGAACTTCATGTACATGAGGTAATGAAAAAATTGCAGGAGAAGTTTGCGCTTCAGGTTGATGAGAAAAATGCAATTGTAACTTATTCACTTGAGGCAAGTGATGATAAAGTACTTGGCCATCCTGTTCATTTTGTAAATATGGTTAGTAACCTAATTGACAATGCCTTAAAATATGCTAAAGAAGACATGGATCCTGTTATTGAAGTCTCTACCTACAACCATAAAAAGCATCTTGTAATCAGTGTGAAAGATAATGGCATTGGAATGACTAAGGAAACCGTATCAAAGATTTTTGATAAATTTTATCGTGCACATACAGGTGATGTACACAATGTAAAAGGTTTTGGATTGGGTTTAAATTATACACGCAAAATGGTAGAAGCACATCAGGGTAGTATAGATGTTCAAAGTACCCTCGATAAGGGAAGCACATTTAAAATTTCAATACCACTTGTTTAGTTATTTATCTAGAAACAAGATTGACCCGTCTCCATAACTTAGAAATCGATATCTGTTCAATAGGGCATTTTCATAAACATCTTTCCAGCGTTTACCAACAATGGCAGCAATCAGCAGTAGTAAAGTAGATTGTGGTTGGTGGAAATTAGTAATTAGCGCACGTACCACTTTAAATGAGTATCCAGGTGTAATACAAATGCCAGTATGTCCATTCAAAGTAGTTACATTTTGCAGTTTCATTTGGCGCAGTAAAAATTGAAAAACCAATGGTGATTCAGGTGTTTCAATTTCACTCCATTCAAAATGATCCCATTGGTTCAGGTGCAGTGCATTTAAATTTATTTTTTCCTTATTGTGCATTAAGGAAAGTCCAATCCAATACAAGCTTTCAATTGTACGTAACGAAGTTGTTCCTACTGCTACAATCATCTTAGTGACATCTGCTAGCGTTGCAACCGCTTCCATTGTTACTTCAAAATATTCTTCATGCATTGCATGATCAGCAATGGTAGACGTTGTAACAGGTTTGAATGTTCCTGCACCAACATGCAGCGTAAGAAATGAGTGATTAATATCCTTTTTCTTCAGTGAAGAAAAAATAGTTTCTGTGAAATGCAAACCTGCTGTTGGTGCTGCAACAGATCCCTCTTGTTTTGCATACACTGTCTGATACCTGGTTTTGTCTGCTTCTGTATTTTCTCTTTTGATATAGGGAGGTAGTGGGATGAATCCGGCTTTTAAAAGAACATCACTAAAAGTAATTTCTTCGTTCCATTCAAACTCAATTAAACAATAGGTTTCATGCTTTTCAATGCTTCTTGCAAATACAACTGTAGTAGCTGCATCCCCGTTAATTTCAAGGGATAACGCTTCATTTTTTTTCCATTTCTTACTCCCCCCAACTAAACATTTCCATCGTGTTTTACCCAGACGATAAAGGTTTTCATAATTTCCATTTTCAGGTTCTAATAAAAATATTTCTATCCCACCACCTGTATGCTTTTTAAATTTTAATCTGGCTGCAATAACCCTTGTATTGTTAAATACCAATTGCGCATACTGAGGTAAATGAATGGCCAGGTCTTTGTATTGGGAATGCGTTATCTGGCCATCTTTATAGACGAGCAGTCTAGAACCATCCCTCTGTTCTGTGGGTTCAAATGCAATCTGTTCTAGTGGTAATTCATAGCTGAATTCCTCCATTTTGATTTCAGGAAGGGCGCTTTGTTTGTTCATTTTTGTTAACTATTCACAGGTTATGCACATGCTTTTGGTGTAAACGCACACGAATTTGACCTTTTTTCCCTGAAAGCCAATAGGAGAAGGGATTTCAGCTGTGGATAAATATAGAATTCAATTTTGGGGTTCAAAAGTGGGATTTTGTGTTATTTTGTGTCAATAAATGTTTTTTCATTTAAAAGATTCATAATGATAGGGTTCATCGGCGAATACGAGGCTACCATCGATAGCAAAGGTAGGTTTCTTCTCCCGGCAGGCATAAAAAAACAGCTGCCAGAGGGACAGATTCTTGTTTTTGTAATCAACCGTGGTTTTGAAAAATGTCTCTCGATGTATCCTATGGAAAGTTGGGCACCGCTTTACCATAGTATCAGCTCATTGAATGACTTTGACCCAAAGGTTAGGGAATTCAGGCGTTACTTTTTGAATGGTGCCATGCAGATTGAGGTGGATGGTGCTGGCAGGTTATTGCTACCAAAGAGTTTAATGGAGCATGCTGGCTTAGAGAAAGATATTGTGTTGGTTTCTGCAGTTAATAAAATGGAAATATGGGATAAAAATAAGTATCAGCAGTTCTTTGAAAACTTTTCACCCGAAACTTTCAGTGGTCTTGCTGCTGAAGTGATGACAAAGAAAGAGCAACATTGATAAAATGAAACAATGATGCCAAACGAGCAAAAATCGAATAAGGTAGGAACAGATGATAATCATCCCTACCATGTTCCGGTGATGCTCAAAGAAGCGGTAGACGCCTTGTCTATTGTTCCTTCTGGCATTTATGTGGATTGTACTTTTGGTGGTGGCGGACACGCTAGAGAAATTCTTTCCAGGCTCAACGAAAATGGAAGGCTTTACGCTTTTGATCAGGATCCTGATGCAAAAGCCAATTTGACTGCTGATACGCGTCTGGTATTCGTCCCCCACAATTTTCGTCACCTTGCCCGCTTTCTTCGTCTTTACCAAATTCAGCAGGTGGATGGCATTTTAGCAGACCTAGGCGTGAGTAGCCACCAGTTTGACGAACCCGCTCGTGGTTTTTCAATCCGTTATGATGCGCCCTTGGATATGCGCATGGACAATGCAGTAGGGATTACTGCTGCTGAACTTATTTCGCAATCGAGTCCAGAACAGCTGCAATTGATTTTTCAAGAATATGGGGAGGTTACCAATGCAAAGACCTTGTCTCATTTGTTGATCAACCACATCCGCCTCCAGCCCATTGTAACGGTAAATGACCTCAAGAGCACACTTGCACCTGTTGTAAAAGGAAACCCAAACAAGTATTTCGCCCAAGTTTTTCAGGCATTGCGCATGGCGGTAAATGATGAAGTGGGGTCATTAAAAGATTTGATGCAGCAGGCTGCTTCAGTGTTGAAGCCAGGAGGAAGAATGTCGGTCATAACCTTTCATAGCATTGAAGATAGAATTGTAAAAAACTTCTTTCGAGATGGCGCAATTGAGGAGCAGGATATTGATCCTGTGTATGGTACAAAAAAGGAGTCGCCATTCAGTCTCTTTAACAAGAAGCCGATTGAACCAACTGCTGAAGAGGTGAAAAGTAATCCAAGATCGAGGAGTGCAAGATTGAGGGTGGGAATCAAAAATTAGAAATTATAAAATTCGATATGTCAGAAAAAAAGAAAGAAGGTAAGTGGTTGTTCATCAATCAAGTTTGGTTGGTGAAGAATGTACCTTTTTTTCTCTACTTGTCGGCCTTAGCTGTTTTATACATCTATAATGTACATCATGCAGAAAAAGCCATCAAGGACATCAACAAAACATCCCGAGACTTGAAAAACCAACAATACCAATTCAAAATGGTCAGGAGCGAATGGATGTTCATGACCAAACAATCCGAAGTAGTAAAAGCGATGGAAGCCTCCGGGATCAAAGAGATCCTGGAGCCTCCAATCGCAATTTTAGATTCAGTAGAAAATGACAGTAAAAAAACAGATTAGATAAATTGGAAGCAAAGAAAGACATACTGTGGCGTAGTTACCTCGTTTACATGGGAATGATGGTATTTGGCATTTTTGTATTTGCCAAAGCCTTTTACATTCAGCGTGTTGAAGGGGCCTATTGGAAGTCGTTAAGCGACAGCCTTCATTTGCAATACAGAGAAATGGATGCCGAACGCGGAACTATTTATAGTGAGGATGGAAGGATGTTGAGCAGTTCTATTCCATTTTTTGATATCTACTTGGATTTCGGTGCTGATGGAATTCAGGAGAAAGACGGTAAGAGATTTAAAGACAATATAGACAGTGTTTCGATTTATCTGTCTTCTATTTTGGGTGAGGGAACAGCAGCAGAATACAAGAGGGAATTGATGAATGTATTTGAACGCCAGAACAGGTACTACCTCTTGCATAAAAATATTGGGTTTAAGCAATACCAGGCATTGAGAGACATCGGTTTTATCAAAAAAAATAAAAATAAGAACGGATTTATTTTTGTTGAAAAAGAGAAGCGATTAACTCCGTTTGGTTTGCTTGCAAATAGAACCATCGGACTATCACGTGAGTATACAGATGGAAGTGGAAATGTAGTAACGAAAAATGTGGGTTTAGAGAAAACGTACGATAGTTTTTTAAAAGGGGTAACTGGTAAACGTTTGGTAAGAAGGGTTGCTGGTGGTGCATTTGTTCCGGTTGAAGGTTCAGAAATTGAACCACAAAATGGAAGTGACGTGATGACTACTATTGATGTGAATATCCAGGATGTTGTAGAACAGGCCTTGTTAAAAGTTATGACGGAAAATGAATGTACCAATGGTACATGCATAGTGATGGAAGTTAAAACAGGTAAAATAAAAGCAATCGCAAACCTCGGTCGTCAGCCTGATGGTTCTTACTCAGAAGATTTCAATTACGCAATTACAAAATCAGAACCTGGATCTACCTTTAAGTTGGTAACGATGTTGGCTGGGTTAGAAGATCAATACATCAACCTTAATTCAACAGTAAATCTGGAGGGAGGTAAATGGAGTTTTAGTAACAGAACGGTATGGGACAGTGAAAGGCACCACAGAACTGATGTTACCTATCAACAAGCGTTTGAGCTGAGTTCGAATGTAGGTATGGCTAAGTTGGCAGTTAATCATTATTACAAGCAACCAGAGAAGTTTATTGCACATTTAAAAAGGTTGAAACTAGATCAACCAACTGGTATTGATTTGATTGGAGAGTCCAATCCTTCCATTCCTAATACAACCAGCAAAACTTGGAGTAGTGTTGCATTGCCTTGGATTAGTTTTGGCTACAACATCGCAATTAGTCCGCTTCAAACGCTTACCATATACAATGCAGTTGCTAATGGAGGCAAGATGATGAAGCCTTATCTGGTGAATGCGGTAATGCAAGACGGAAAATTAATTAAAGAATTTAAGCCTTCGGTTGCACTTGATTCTATTTGTAGCAAAACAACTTTGGATCAGCTAAAGACCTGTTTAGAAGGGGTGGTTACTTCAGGTACCGGAAAGAGTTTACAAAGTCCTTTTTTCTCTTTTGCTGGCAAAACTGGAACTGCGCAAGTAGCCAATGGAAATAAGGGATATACCGAACATATTTATCAAGCTTCATTTGCTGGATATTTTCCAGCCGACAATCCAAAATACTCTTGCATTGTTGTTATCAAGAACAAACCTTTTGCAGCACGTTATTATGGTGCTTTGGTAGCTGGACCTGTTTTTAGAGAGATTGCGAATAAGTTGTTTACTGTGGATGCGGAACTCTATGCCAATTACAAGCATACTGTTTTTACTGATAGTACGAAAGCTGTTTGGAAAGGATCTGCAAAAGACTTCAATACCATTGCCAAACAGCTAAAATCTAAAATTGTCGATACTGGAAAAAAAGGTGATTGGAGTACAGTAAACGCCAACCGAAGTCAAGTGCAGTCTGATCATTGGAGAGTGGAAAACGGAACAATGCCAGACTTGAAGGGATTTGGATTAAAAGATGCATTGGAGCTTTTAGAGAAACAACAATTACAAGTGATAGCAACTGGTAAAGGGAAAGTAGTTGGTCAGTCCATTCTTCCTGGTACCCCAGTTCAACGTAGACAAACTGTATACTTAAACCTCGCCAACCCGATAGAATAATATGCCATTGTTACAAAACATATTATACAAGGTTAGTATTAAAGCACTGGTTGGCAAGACCAATGTGGAGGTGTCTACTATTGCAATCGACTCACGAAAAGTAGAAGCGGGTGGTTGCTTTATTGCAATACATGGTGGCGCCCAAGATGGGCATCATTTTATAAATGCAGCAATTGATAAAGGTGCTATTGTAATTGTTTGTGCGGTAATGCCTACACAAATTCATACTGGGATTGTATATGTGCAAGTAGATGATACAGCAACGGCTGCAGGAAAAATGGCCCATGCTTTCTATGGAGAGCCCAGTAAGCAACTGAAGCTGGTGGGTGTTACAGGCACCAATGGAAAAACAACCGTAGCTACACTGTTGTATAAATTATTTACATCAATGGATGTGCAAGCTGGGTTAATATCCACAGTCTGCAACATCATCAATGGAGAACTGATTCCGTCAACCCATACTACTCCCGATGTAATCAGTTTAAATCAATTGTTGAAGCGTATGGTTGATGCTGGTTGCACCCATGCCTTTATGGAAGTGAGTAGCCATGCTATTCATCAACAGCGGGTAAATGGACTCCAATTTGCCGGAGGGGTATTTACCAACATAACACATGATCACCTTGATTACCATAAAACATTTGATGAGTACATCAGGGTAAAAAAATCATTTTTTGATGGTTTATCCGATGCTACTTTTTCTATTTCAAATATGGATGATAGAAATGGGGCAATCATGTTGCAGAATACAAAGGGGGATAAATTCTACTACAGTTTAAAATCAATTGCAGATTTTAAAGGGAAAATTGTAGAAAATGCAATTACAGGATTACAAATGATTATCAATGAGCTGGAGGTGCATTTCAGGCTTATAGGAGAATTCAATGCATATAATTTATTGGCTGTTTACGCAACTGCTATTTGTTTGGGGGAAGACAGGCAAGATGTGTTACAGAATCTAAGTAACCTAACCGGTGCGGAGGGGAGGTTTGATTATTTATTGTCTGAAAATGAAGCCATTATTGGAATAGTAGATTACGCACATACCCCAGATGCATTATTGAATGTGCTTTCAACAATTAAAAAACTACAAAAAGGAGGAGAGCAGATAATTACTGTTGTTGGATGCGGTGGTGATCGTGATAAATCAAAACGAAAATTGATGGCAGCGGTGGCAGCAGAATTTAGCAACAAGGCAATTTTTACTTCAGACAATCCAAGAAGTGAAGAGCCAGCATCTATTCTGCAAGATATGCATGCAGGTCTTGATGCAGAGATGCAAAAGAAGGTGCTGACAATTATCGACAGAAAAGAAGCAATTCGAACCGCAGTGATGTTGGCAAAGCCAGCTGATATTATTTTGGTTGCAGGAAAGGGACATGAAAAATACCAAGAAATCAAGGGTGAGCGATTTCCATTTGATGATAAAGAAGTTTTGATATCAGTGATTAAAGAATTAAAGAAATAACAAGCATGTTGTATCATTTGTTTCAATGGCTGCAAAATGAACAAATCCGTATACCGGGAAGTGGACTGTTTCAGTTCATCACGTTCAGGGCCATGCTTGCTGTGCTTTTGTCTTTGTTAATCACCTTGGTGTTTGGAAAAAGAATCATCAACCTGTTAAGAAACCTTCAAGTTGGTGAAAGTGTTCGTGAGTTGGGTTTGCAAGGTGAAGAGCAGAAAAAAGGAACACCTACGATGGGGGGCTTCATCATCTTACTCGGCATATTGATTCCAACATTGTTGTTTGCTAATTTGGACAAAGTATACATTAAGCTGCTTTTGTTGAGTACTGTTTGGTTGGGAATGGTGGGATTTGTGGATGATTACCTCAAATTAAGGGCAAAGAGAATTGCACAAAAGAAAGGTGTTTCTTATAAAAAAGGAAATGATGATGGATTGGCTGGCTGGTTTAAAGTTTTAGGTCAAGTTGGTTTGGGCATAATTATTAGTATTACACTTCTGTTTAACGACAATGTAAAGGTGATGCGGGAGTATAAAGGGACAGTAAAGCCTGCCAATGCCAGTGAGGTAAAATACCAAGGTGGAGTAAGGTATTTTGTGAAAGCGGATGAGCCAATCACAACCATCCCATTTATTAAAGATCATGAGTTTAACTATGCAAAACTGCTCCCTGCTTCATTAAGAGAATACGGATGGCTTGTCTATATGCTGGTGATCATTTTTATTGTTACCGCAGTTTCTAACGGCGCTAATATTACTGATGGTTTAGACGGATTAGCAACTGGTGTTTCTGCCATCATTGGAGTCTGTTTGGCTTTGTTTGCGTATGCAAGTGGCAATTTAATCTTGGCCGACTACCTAAATATTATGTACATACCCAATCTTGGTGAGGTATCAATTTTCATTGCTGCCATGATTGGGGCTTGTATTGGTTTTCTATGGTACAATACTTATCCAGCCCAAGTTTTCATGGGGGATACGGGTAGCCTTGCCTTAGGCGGAATCATTGCAGCACTGGCAATTATTGTTCGAAAAGAGTTGTTGATACCTATTTTCTGTGCAGTGTTTTTAGTTGAAAATTTAAGTGTAATGATACAAGTAGGGTATTTCAAGTATACCAAGAAAAAATATGGTGAGGGACGTCGTGTTTTTTTAATGAGTCCACTTCACCATCATTATCAAAAAAAAGGATACCACGAAAGTAAAATTGCAATTCGTTTTTGGATTGTAACAATACTCTTTGTTGTGTTTGCCATAATGTCATTAAAAATTAGATAAGAAGTAGAATAAAGTAAACATGTTGAAAAAAAGGATGGTCATCTTAGGTGGAGGAGAAAGTGGAGTAGGAGCTGCTCTGTTGTGCAAGCAGCAAGGATATGATGTATTCCTTAGTGATGCAGGGAAAATCAAAGACCACTACAAAGATGAGTTGGAATCAAACAATATTGAATTTGAATCAGGTGGACATACAGGTGCAAAGATTTTATCTGCTTATGAAGTAATGAAAAGTCCTGGTATTCCATCATCAAATCCTATCGTAAAAGAAATTCTTTCTCTCCATATTCCAATCATCAGTGAAATGGAATTGGCCTATAGATACAAAGGGAATAGCAGAATTATTGGCATAACAGGCAGTAATGGTAAAACAACTACTTCTTCCTTGATTTATCAAATTTGTAAGACTGGCGGCTTCAACTGTGCATTGGTGGGTAATATTGGAAATTCTATTGCACGTCAAATTACCACTGACCCTAAGCCATTGTATGTAGTAGAAATAAGCAGTTTCCAATTGGACGATATTATTTCATTTAGGCCTGATGTTGCAGTGCTTACTAACATCACAGAGGATCACCTCGACCGATACGAACATGATTTTGAAAAATACATTACTGCAAAATTTAAAATAGTAAAGAACCAAACTGAGCATGATTTTTTCATCTACAATGCTGATGATCCAGTTACCGTAAAGTATTTAGATCAATATCCATTTAATTCCAAACCATTACCCATTAGTATGCAGAGAGAAATGCCAAAAGGCGCCTACATCAAGGATGATCATATGCATGTAAAGCAGGCTGATCAATTAACCATGAGCATATTTGATTTTGCTTTAAAGGGCAAACACAACCAGTACAATACTATGGCAGCAGCAGTTGCGTCTTCTGTGGTTGGAATCCGGAAAGAAAAAATTCGTGATGCTGTTTCATCTTTTGAAAGCTTAGCGCACAGGATGGAAAAGGTTGCCACTGTTCGTGGGGTAGAATTTATAAATGATTCTAAGGCGACCAATTTGAATAGCGCTTGGTTTGCATTGGAGAGTATGGAAAAACCGGTCATACTTATTTTAGGTGGTGTAGATAAGGGGAACGATTATAAATTAATCAAGGATATGGTAGCGGAAAAAGTAAAAGCGATTGTATGTATGGGTTTAGATAATTCCAAAATTCATGAAGCATTTTCTGAGGTAGTTGATAAAATTGTGGATGCAAGAAGTGCTGCTGAAGCCGTGAAACATGCTTACGCACTTTCTATCAAAGGTGACCTGGTCTTGCTTAGTCCGGCTTGTGCAAGCTTTGATCTTTTTAAAAATTACGAAGACAGAGGCGACCAATTTAAAAAAGCAGTAAAAGAACTTTAATACAATGCAGGGAGAAGGTATCGATATTAAAAAATATACGCTGGGGAATATTACCAGTCGCACCAAAGGTGACAAAGTTATCTGGGCGATTGTTGTATTGCTTACGATGATGAGTTTGCTTGCAGTGTATAGCAGCACTGGTACGCTTGCTTACAAGCTTTCTCGCAGTACGGAGTCGTATCTATTCAAGCAGGTTGTATTCATCGCAATTGGTGTGGCAATTATTTATTTTGCCCACCTGCTTAACTATACCATATATTCAAGAATTGCCTTAGTTCTATTTATACTCTCTGTTCCATTATTGATTTACACTTTATTCTTTGGAACCAATTTGAATGATGCTAATCGTTGGATTAAACTTCCTATCATCAACCTCACATTTCAAACTTCTGATCTTGCTAAACTAGCATTGTTTATGTATTTAAGCAGGCAATTAAGCAAGAGACAAGAGACAATCAAGCAATTCAAATCTGGATTTTTACCACTTATTGCTCCCGTGTTTATTATCTGTGCTTTGATAGCACCAGCAAACCTATCTACTGCTTTGTTAACTGGAGCAACCAGTCTTATTTTACTCTTTATTGGAAGAGCCAGCATCAAGCACATTGCAGGTGTAGTTTTGATTGCAGCTGTTCCTTTGTTCATATTGATTGGTTTTGCTAAAATGTATTACAACGAGGCGGAAGCCAAGGCCATGCCGATGCCTTCCTATTTAACCAAGGGAAGGGTTGAGACCTGGGTTAAGCGGGTACAAAATTTTATGTATGCAGATAAGGAGGAAGCGTCTTATCAAGTGCAACAAGCTAAAATTGCTATTGCTAAAGGCAGCTGGGTTGGATTAGGTCCGGGTAATAGCGAGGCGAGAAATTTCTTACCACATCCTTATTCTGATTTTATTTATTCAATCATCATTGAAGAATATGGCTTAATAGGTGGAGCAGTTATTTTGTTGATCTATCTACTGTTTCTATACAGATGCATTCGAATAGTAAAAAACTGTCCATATGCCTTTGGTGCTTTTCTTGCAATGGCACTCAGCTTCACCCTTGTAATTCAAGCATTGGCTAACATGGCAGTGAACGTAAATCTATTTCCAGTAACAGGAGTGACCCTACCATTGGTAAGTATGGGGGGAAGTTCATTTCTTTTTACTTGTTTATCTATAGGTATCATTTTAAGTGTTGCACGAAATGTAGAAACCCTGGAAGGAAAAGCTGAAGTACAAACCATTGAAACAGATAAACAATAATGAAACTCAATAAAATCATTATAGCAGGTGGGGGAACGGGGGGACATATTTTCCCGGCAATTGCTGTTGCGCATGCGCTGCAAAAGATGATTCCATCTATAGAAATTCTTTTTGTAGGGGCCAAGGGAAAAATGGAAATGGAAAAAGTGCCTCAGGCGGGGTTTCGAATTGAAGGCATCGATATTGCTGGGTTTAACAGAAGGAAATTGTTCAGCAATTGGAAACTTCCATTCATGTTGATTAAAAGTTTTGTGCAAGTACGTAATATATTTAAATCTTTTCATCCCGATGCTGCATTTGGTGTTGGCGGTTATTCAAGTTTCCCAGTGTTGCGTTATGCCCAACAACAAGGGGTAGCTACTTTTTTACACGAGGCCAATTCATTTGCTGGGAAATCTAATTTACTACTTAGTAAAAAAGCCGATTTGGTGATGGTAGGATCCCAAGGTATGGAGCGGTTTTTTGGCCAAGATAAAATGGTCTACACAGGTAATCCTGTTCGAAGAGAAATTGTTGAATCGAAAGTGTTTGCAGAAGAAGCTTTTGAGTTTTTTGGATTAAAAATGGATAAGCCTACCGTGTTGGTTATGGGTGGAAGTCTTGGTGCAAAAAGCATCAACGAAGCAATGGGAAAAGGGGTAAATCGACTTATTGCTGCAGGAATTCAAGTGATTTGGCAGACTGGAAAAGGAAATATTGATGCAGTGCCTGATGCAATAAGAAAACAGAAAGGAGTATGTGTTTCTGAATTCATAAACAAAATGAGTTATGCATATAAGGCCTCAGATATTGTAGTTTCTAGAGCTGGAGCTATTGCATTGGCTGAAATTTGTGCATCCGGAAAACCTTCTGTATTGGTTCCTTTTCCGCTTGCTGCCGAAGATCACCAAACTGTAAATGCGCAAATGCTGGTATCACAAGGTGCTGCATGCATCGTACGTGATAATGAAGCAGAAGCTCGGCTGGTAGATGTAATAATTGAATTAATTAATGACAAAGCGAAATGCACAGCTTTTGGTGAAGCTGCAATTCGCATAGACAAAAGAGATGCCGATCAGGTTATAGCAGCGTTGATAGTAAAAAAAATACAAGAAAGAAATGGTTGATTTAATCAACATACACGATATTAATAAAGCTTATTTCATTGGAATAGGGGGCATAGGCATGAGTGCTATTGCGCGGTATTTCAAGAGCAGGGGTGCATCTGTTTCTGGCTATGATAAAACCCCAACTTCCTTAACAGAACAGTTGATTGCAGAAGGAATTGATGTACATTTTACCGATGATGTTGCTCTGTTTCCTCAAGATGCTGATCTTGTGGTATATACTCCAGCCATCCCAGCGGATAGTGCTATTTTAAATTGGTGTAAATCAAATAAAATTAGTTTATTTAAGCGCAGCGATGTACTTCAGATCATATCAAAAGACACCTACAACATATGTGTTGCTGGTACACATGGTAAAACGACTACAAGTAGCATGGTTGCCCATTTGCTGCGCGATTCCGGATTTGGTTGTAATGCATTTTTAGGAGGTATTGCCTCTAATTATCAAACTAATTTTTGGAGTGATCCCAATCCTGTTGCAGTAATTGAAGCAGATGAATACGATAGGAGTTTTCTGAAATTGTATCCCAATGTGATTTCAATATCATCCATGGATCCCGATCACTTGGATATTTACCATACGGCGAAAGAAATGGAGGATGCATTTGTGCAATTCACTTTAAATCTTAAACCTGGTGGATTACTACTTGCAAAAAAAGGAATTCAACGAGAAACTGAATTAAAGGGTAATCCACATCAGTCTTACCACCTTACTGATGAGTTAGCAGATATACACACAAGCAGTCTAGCAACTAAAGAGGGTGGATATGTATTTAATGCGGTTGGTCCTGATTGGGAAATTAAATCCATTGAGCTGAGGATGGGTGGAATGCACAATGTAGAAAACAGCCTGGTTGCCATAGCAGTTGCAAAACATTTGGGAATCAACGAGGATTTGATCAGAAAGGCGTTGGCAAACTTCATGGGAGTAAAAAGAAGATTTGAATACGTAATTCAGTCTGAGGGTATAGTATATATAGACGACTATGCCCATCACCCAGAGGAATTAAGGGTGTTGATTTCTGGTGCGAAAGCCATGTTCCCAAATCGAAAGTGTACGTTGGTGTTTCAGCCACATTTGTTTTCGCGTACAAGAGATCTTGTGGACGGTTTTGCTGAGGTGCTTGGGTTGGTAGAACAGGTTATTTTATTGCCGATCTATCCTGCCCGCGAACTTCCAATTGATGGCATTACAAGTGCTTGGCTAGCAAACCAGGTGAAGTCGGGTGTTACCCTATTGGAAAAAGATGAACTTGAAAACTACCTTGTTCAGTTGAAACCAGAATTGCTAATTACGGCTGGTGCAGGAGATATAGACAAATTAGTAGAACCCATTAAACAAGCATTGTTGAATTAATGAAGATCAACAAGAAAACCATATTGAACGTGTTAGTAATTCTCTTATGGGTATCCATAGGGTCTGGTATGGTTGTACTTCTTGTAAGTGCAGTTAAAAAAGAACAGTCCAAATTGTGTAAAGAAGTAATTGTAGAATTCAAAGATGATCTGCCTTTTAGGATGTTGGATGAAACTGAAATAGAGTATACGCTTTGGCCGGCAGCTAGAAACAATAATCCTGTTGGTAAGCAACTGGTAAATCTGGACCTTTTCTCTCTAGAAAAACAATTAGAAAAGAATCCTTGGATACTGGATGCTGATTTATACATCGATCAATTAAATCAACTGCATTTACGCGTGGAACAGCGTAATCCTGTGGCAAGACTCTTTACTCCTGAGGGAAATTCTTTTTATATAGATGAAAAATATGCCTTGCTTCCTGTAAAACTTTCTGATGTAATTTCTTTACCCGTTTTCACCAATTTTTATATAAACCCTTCACTAAAAACTGCTTCTGATTCTATTTTGTTGAAAAGGATAGTTGGTCTTTCAAAATATATAAAGTCAGATTCCTTTTGGATGGCACAAGTTGAACAGGTGAACATCAATGCCAATCAAACATTTGAAGTAACAACGCAGATGGGTGATCAACTTGTACAACTTGGTGTAAGGAGTGATTGGCAAAAACTATTTTCAAAATTAAAGGTATTGTACGGGAGGATGAGTGCAGAAGGAAATTGGTCAAAGTACATTCAAATTGATTTGCAGTATAAAGACCAGGCAGTGTGCATTAAGCGAGAATCAAACTATAAGATAGTAGACAGCATTGCTGTAATAGATACAACTTTGACGACACCAATAAACACGCAAAAAACCCCAGTAAATAAAACGCTATGACACAGGAACAACCCATCATTGTAGGGCTTGACATTGGAACCACCAAAATTGCTGCAATTGCAGGAAGAAAAAATGAGTTTGGTAAACTTGAGATTCTAGGCTTTGGGCTCGCCAACAGCAATGGTGTGCAACACGGTATGGTCTTGAATATCGACCAAACAATCAAGGCTATTGAAACTGCTTTAAAAAATTGTTATGCTTCAAATCCCGGACTTGAAATTAATGAAGTCTATGTGGGTATTGCAGGTCATCACATTAAAAGTCTCCAAACACGTGGAGATATTGTAAGGCGTTCTACCGAAGACGAAATAAAGCAGTTTGAAATTGATCAGTTGGTGGCTGATCAATACAAAACATATATTCCGGCAGGTGATCAGATTATTGACGTAATTCCTCAGGAATTTACAGTAGATAATCACCAGAATATTGCAGATCCAATTGGTTACACTGGGGTAAAAGTTGGAGCAAATTTTCATATCATTACTGGAGATCGAAATGCAATACGCAACATTAATAGAAGTGTTGAAAAAGCTGGATTACGTGTAAAAGACCTTATGCTGCAACCATTGGCATCATCTGCCGCTGTAATGAGTGAGCAAGATATTGAAGCTGGTATTGCCATATTGGATATTGGAGGTGGAACAACCGATTTGGCTGTTTTTTATGAAGGGATCTTGAAACATACCGCTGTTATTCCTTTTGGGGGTGAAAATATTACCAATGATATTAAAATGGGACTGGGCGTACTAAAAACCCAGGCTGAATTGATGAAGATACAGTATGGTAGCGCTTTGTCTGATGCTGCCCAAGCCAATGCATTTATAAAAATTCCTGGATTACGGGGCTTGCCATCAAGGGAAATCAGTGTAAAAAATCTTGCGTCAATTATACAAGCAAGAATGGGTGAGATACTTGCCTTTGTTACTTTTCACCTCAAACAAGTTGGTCTTGATAATAAAATGTTGAATGGAGGTATTGTACTTACAGGTGGCGGATCTCAGTTGAAACACTTGATACAACTCACCGAATATGCAACTGGACTCAATGCACGAATCGGATTTCCTAATGAACATTTGGCGGCCAACCATATTGCAGAATTAGAGAAACCCATGTATGCAACTTGTATTGGTTTGATTTTGAAGGGATACAATGTTTATGAAAACAACCAGAATAAATTATATCCGCATGCCAACACAACGGTGCTTAAAACAGAGAAAGTTGAAAATGAGGAGCAGAAAGAAGTAATGGTTCAAGCGATTCCTACCAAAGGACGGAAAACCCTGTCTGATTTCATGAATACGATAAAAGATGGTATAATAGATCTTTTCAAAGAAGAAGGCGATAAACAACTCTAAAATAACTTACTACAAAACCCATAATCCCATGACAATGTTACAATTCGATCTCCCAAAAGAACAATCATCAATCATCAAAGTAATCGGTGTAGGTGGCGGTGGAAGCAACGCCGTTAATTACATGCACAGTCTAGGTATAGGCGGTGTAGACTTTGTTGTATGCAATACCGATGCACAGTCGTTGGCTTCAAGCAGTGTACCCAATAAGGTACAACTAGGCCCTTCACTTACACAAGGATTGGGTGCTGGCGCTAATCCCGAAATTGGCCGTCAAGCTACAGAGGAAAGTCTTGATGAAATTCGTCGCATTCTTGAAGTCAATACCAAAATGGCATTTGTTACAGCAGGTATGGGTGGCGGAACAGGCACTGGAGGTGCTCCAATTATTTCAAAAATCTGTAAGGATATGGGTATCCTTACAGTGGGTATAGTAACCACTCCTTTTTCTTATGAAGGAAAGAAAAGGGCGCTTCACGCACAAAACGGCATCAATCAACTAAAGGCCAATGTTGATACTTTGTTGGTTATAAGTAATGATAAATTAAGACATCAGTTTGGAAATCTAACCATGAGTGCTGCTTTGTCTACTGCCGATAATGTTTTGGCAACCGCCGCTAAGTGTATTACCGATGTAATCAATACTACAGGTCAAATAAACGTAGATTTTGCCGATGTATGTACTGTGATGAGAAATGGTGGTGTAGCCATATTGGGTAGCGCACGTGCTAAAGGCGAAAACAGATCTCAAGTTGCAATTGAACAAGCGTTGAATTCACCTTTATTAAATGATAATGATATCAAAGGAGCAAAATGGATTCTTATCAACATCAACTCTCGCTTAGGTGATTCGGAATTTACGATGGATGAAGTAGAAACTATTCAGGAATACCTTCTTACTCAGACTGGTCCAGATGCTGATGTAATTCTTGGTTTGGGATATGATGAGTCTTTGGGTGATGAAATCAGCATTACCATCATCGCTACAGGGTTTGAGCAAAAGTCTCCATTCGGGGAAGAACCCAAAGAAGAAGTTAAACAAGAAGTGAAAGACGAGAGAATCATGTTCACCTTAGACATCACTCCTAAAGCTCAGCTTGAGCCTTTAGCAATTGTAGCGCCAGAACCTGAACTAGAACAAGTTGAAACCATTTTTAAAGAAGAAGTTGTTCTTGAAACACCTGTGGTTTTTGAATTGACACCTGCTGATTTGGTGGAAGAGCCAACATTGATTTTGGTTGATGAAACTGTGGAAGAGCTGATTGCTGAAGAAGAACAAGTGGTTGTTGAATTGACAGACGAAGCACCGTTGGTTTTTGAACTTGATCTTGAAATGGGTATAGAACCCGTAAAATTAAACTTTGAGGAAACTGTTGTTGCACCAGTAATAGAAAAGGAGATGACTGCTCCTGAGGCAATAAGTCTAGTATCTCAAACACCATTGGCACAAGGCTTTTTGGTTAAACCTGCTCAAATTTATGTAAGTGAGACTACACCTATTCAGCAAGTACAGGAGCAAAAAACTGAAATGCACAATCAAGCGCCTGCGAAAATTGTTCAGCCTTTAGTTGAGATGCCAAAGTCTGAAAGCGAAGCGGAGGATCTCATTGAGTTGGTTTTTCGCGAAGCAACGATAACTGAAGAGCCTGTTCTGCTAAAAGAAGAGGTGATTGTTAACGAAATTGAGGAACCCGCTCCTTTTGACGAAGCAGAAGCACAACGCACAAGAGCAGCTGAGCGTTTGTATAAGTTGCGTAATCTCTCTTTTAATTTTAACTCACAAGATCCTAACAGTGAGTATGAAAGCATTCCTGCTTATGTGAGACATAATCTTCAGGTTCACAATACCACGTTAGCTTCTGTAGAAAAATTTTACAGTAGCTATTCTGTAGGTAAAGACGAGAACAACGTAACACAGATTAGTACAATAAATACATTCCTAGAAGGCAAGAAGCCCGATTAATGAAAAACCACAAATGGCTTGCCTGCCCCGGTATTTACCGGGGCATTTTTTATGTGCTTATTGATAGGGGATATGTATTAATTTTGTATAAATATATTTTATGCCAACGGTATTGATAACAGGCGGAACAGGTATGATTGGTACATCCCTCAGTAGGCAACTTCTCCATCAAGGTTATGATGTAATCATACTTTCTAGAAATCCAATAGAAACGGCTTCGTTATACAAGACCACTTACCAGCAAAACAGCTTCCGTCCAAGTGGGAAAATATTTTATGCCAAGTGGGATACAGAGAAGATGATCATAGACCATACAGCCTTGGGCCAAGCTGACTATATTGTTCACTTAGCAGGTGAGGGTGTGGCAAAGCGTAGGTGGACAAAAAAAAGAAAGGAAGCCATTCGTGAGAGCAGGACTAAATCTAGTGAATTGCTTTACCAATGTCTTTCCAAACAAACCAACAAAGTTAAAGCTGTGATAAGCGCATCTGCTATCGGCTGGTATGGCCCAGATGCTGGAAAAACTTTTGTTGAAGAGGATCCGGCGGCAGGGGATTTTTTGGGACAAACCTGCAAGGCCTGGGAAGAAAGCATCGATAAAGTGCAAACACTTGAAAAAAGATTGGTAAAACTTCGTTTGGGAATTGCACTCAGCAACGAAGGTGGTGCATTGGCTGAATTCAAAAAGCCTGCAAGAATAGGTGTTGCAGCTATTTTGGGATCGGGCAATCAGGTAGTGAGTTGGGTTCATATAGACGATTTATGTCGTGCGTTCATACACGCCATTGAAACGCCTGAAATGACAGGTGCATATAATCTTGTGGCACCAAATCCATCCACAAACAGAGAACTTACTTTGGGTATTGCAAAAGCAATGAACGGTGTATATTATATCCCATTCCAAGTACCTTCTTTTGTCCTTCAATTGATGCTGGGTGAAATGAGTATTGAAGTATTGAAGAGTGCAACCGTGGATAGTAGCAAACTTCAACAAACAGGCTTCACATTTATTTATTCGAATGTTTCAGTAGCACTTAAACATTTGATTGGTTAATTTAACAACTGGATAGGGTTGTGCCATGGACCGAAACATCCAATCGATAGGTTCCGCCAACAATGATGGCCACATTTTCTTTTTCGTGGCCAATTGGAAAACCAAAACAAATCGGGAATTTAAATTCTCGTACTACATCGTAAATCAACTGTTCAATGTTTTTTCCAAAAGGTCTGTCGGTATCTTTATTGCTTGTAAATCCCCCTACAACCAAACCTTTGAGTTTACTTAATTTTCCAGCTCTTTTCAATTGGAGCAACATTCTCTCAACATTGTATAGTTGTTCTCCAACATCCTCAATAAACAGAATTTTCCCACGCGTATCAACATCTGCATTGGTTCCTACAGCATGTGCCAATAAGCTGAGGTTTCCCCCAACCATGGGTGCAGTTACCTTTCCATATGTATTTTGTGCATGTGGTTTTGCTGTATAATGGATAGGCTTGCCTTCTAGACTGTCTTTTAGCGATAGCGTATATCTGTTGATGCCATTGTCTTCGTTAAATGCATTCGCCATTGGTCCGTGTATACCTGCAACAACAATTTCTGTAAGCAGATAAGTATGCAAAATGGTGATGTCGCTAAAACCAATGATCCATTTGGGATTTTTCTTGAATTTTTTCCAATCGATATGGTCTAGTAAATGTGTAGTTCCATACCCCCCCCTTCCGCAAAGTATGGCGTTTATAGAAGGATTATCTATTTGATTTTGCAAATCAGCAAGTCGCTCTTCAAAACTTCCTGAGAAATAATTTTTTGATTTTCCACCCAGGGTTTTCCCTTTGGTGACTTTGAATCTCCATTTTTTTAAGGTATTGATACATGCCTTTGCTTTTGCTGCAGGTAGATAGCCAGCTGGACAAACTATGGCTATCGTATCACCGGGTTTTAGGTAGGCTGGGAATTTCATGCTGTAAATTTAAGCTTTGATAGCCAAATTGTACAGAGTCCATTCGTAACATTTGGCTATTTTTGCATCTACGAAACCAAACAATGAACACAGCACCCAAAAGATACTTAATTACATCGGCTTTGCCTTATGCAAATGGATTGAAACACATTGGGCATTTGGCAGGAGCCTATATTCCTGCAGATATCTACGCACGTTATTTGCGCTCCCAAAAAAGGGACGTTGTATTTGTGTGTGGTAGCGATGAACACGGCACTGCCATTCCCATTCAGGCAATGAAGGAAGGAAGAACCGCTCAGGCGATAATAGACAAATACCACCAAGCGATGAAAGAAGATTTTGCAGATCTCAAAATCAGCTTTGATGTTTACCACCGCACCTCAGATCCACTTCACCATGAAACATCCAGTGAGTTTTTTACCTACTTACACGAACGAGGTGAATTAGAAACAAAAGAAACAGAACAGTTTTTTGACGAATCTTCTCAAACTTTTTTGGCGGATCGATTCATAAAAGGGACCTGTCCACATTGCAAAAGCGATAGGGCTTTCGGTGATCAATGCGAATCTTGCGGAACCACCCTGAGTCCGGATGAATTGCTTCATCCTGTAAGTACCATTAGCGGTAATGCCCCAGTGAAAAAGAAAACTACACACTGGTACCTCCCCTTGGCAAAGCATGAGGCTTTTCTCAAAGAATGGATTATTGAAGAGCATGGAAAAGATTGGAGACCTTCAGTAGTTGGGCAATGTAAAAGCTGGATTGATGGTGGGTTGCAGTCCAGGGCAGTCACAAGAGATTTGAATTGGGGAGTGAAAGTTCCGCTAACTGAGGCTGCAGGAAAAGTTTTATATGTGTGGTTTGATGCCCCTATTGGATACATTTCAGCAACTAAGCAATGGGCATTAGATAACAACAAAGATTGGAAGCCCTATTGGTACAACAACGATACGCAGCTGGTTCATTTCATTGGGAAAGACAATATTGTTTTCCATTGTATCATTTTTCCTGTGATGTTGAAGCTGCATGGAAATATTTTGCCTACCAATGTTCCTGCCAATGAGTTTCTAAATTTGGAAGGCGATAAGATGAGTACCAGTCGAAATTGGAAGCTGGACATGCGCGATTATATTGTGGACTTCGTAAAAAAAGAAAATGGGGGAGATCAGTGTGTAGATATGCTTCGTTATTACCTCACACAAATTGCACCGGAGAGCAAAGACAGTGAATTCACTTGGAAGGGATTTCAAGATGCCGTAAACAGTGAGCTGGTTTCCATTTTTGGGAATTATGTAAACAGAACCTTCGTACTCATGCATAAGCTCTGCAATGGAAAAGTGCCACAATTCCATTCGCACTTGGCTGATGAAAAAGATAAACAAATTGAACAAGATATTCAAGAGGCAAAACAAAAAGTTGAGTTTGCATTAGAGCATTATAAATTTCGCGAAGGTTTGTTTGATGTGATGGATTTGGCAAGAAAAGGAAATAAATACATGCAGGAAAAAGAACCTTGGATTGTTGCCAAACAGCTGGGCAATCATCCAGAAAAACAGGCGTTGATTGACAATTGTCTTTTTAATTGCCTTCAACTCACCGCCAATCTCGCTATCTTAATTCAGCCTTATTTGCCAGCTACAGCAAAGAAAATATGTCATATGATGAAAGTGGTTGATAAAATACTTGATTGGGAAAATGCGGGTAGCATGAAGCTGTTAAGTGTTGGATACACGTTGCGTGAGCCTCAGTTGTTGTTTAGAAAAATTGAAGATGAAGAAATTGCAATGCAATTGGAAAAACTTAAAAATGGAGTAATGGCGGAAGCGTCAAATACTGAACTCGCAAAAGAAGAAAAAGAAAAATTACCACTTAAACCGGAGATCCAGTTTGATGATTTTGGAAAAATTGATCTGCGCACGGGAACCATTACGGCGGCTCAAAGAGTACCCAAAGCAGATAAGTTGCTTCAGCTCGAAGTAGATCTTGGTTTTGAAAAAAGAATTATTTTATCCGGCATCGCTATGCATTTTCAGCCAGAAGAAATTATTGGTAAACAAGTAGTAGTGGTAGCCAACCTCTCTCCCCGAAAAATGCGTGGTATAGATTCTAATGGTATGATACTGATGGCCGAAGATGAACATGGGAAACTGCACTTCGTTCAGCCCGAAAATACAATTTCAGGAGGCGCCAAGGTTTCATGATTTTTTCATAAAGCTTGTGTACCTTGCACAAGCTAAAGTTACATACTTATGAAACCTCAAATCAAGAAAGTAGCAGTATTGGGTAGTGGTGTTATGGGATCAAGAATTGCCTGTCATTTCGCAGGTATTGGAATTCCAGTTCTATTAATGGATATCGTTTCTCCTGATGCTAAGCCAGAATCAAAGAAAGCCGAGAAAAACAAACTGGTGAATACGGCATTGCAAAATGCAATCAAATCAAATCCTTCTCCTGTTTATACAAAAGACGTTGTAAAAAAAATTACGACCGGAAATTTTGATGACGATCTTCCTCAAATTGCTTCGTGTGATTGGATAGTTGAAGTAGTTGTTGAACGATTAGAAATCAAACAACAATTGTTTGAAAAAGTAGAAAAGTATAGAAAATCTGGAACCATCATTACCTCAAATACCTCAGGTATTCCCATCCATATGATGGCGCAGGGCAGATCTGAGGATTTTCAAAAGCATTTTTGTGGGGCTCATTTTTTTAATCCTCCTCGGTACTTGAGGTTACTGGAAGTTATCCCAACACCAAAGACAGAAAAATGGGTGGTTGATTTTCTCATGCAGTATGGTGATTTATACCTTGGAAAAACGACTGTACTTTGTAAGGATACACCTGGATTCATCGCAAACCGCATTGGTATTTTTGGAATCATGTCACTATTGGGAACCAAAGAAAAAATGGGTTTTTCTATTGACGAAGTAGAGGCATTAACTGGTCCAATTATTGGTCGTCCTAAATCAGCAACCTTCCGAACTGCAGATGTTGTAGGGATCGATACCATGATACATGTCGCAAAGGGATTGTATGATAATTGTCCTGATGACGAAGCGCGTGATCAATTTAAAATTCCAGATTGGTTAAATAAGCTTGCAGAGAACAAATGGTTAGGTGATAAAACTGGACAAGGATTTTTTAAAAAAACCAAGAATGCAGCAGGGGAAAAAGAAATTCTGACTTTGGATTTAGAGACGATGGAATATGGACCTAGAAAGAAACCCAAATTTGCTGCTATTGAGGCTGCAAAGCCGATTGATGATCTTCATACAAGATTGAAAATGTTGTTTAATTCTCCAGATAAAGCTGGAGAATTTTACAGGGTATTTCACTACAACCTCTTTTCTTATATTTCAAATAGGGTTCCAGAAATTTCAGATTCTTTGCACAGCATTGATAACGCAATGATGACGGGATTTGGCTGGGAAATTGGAGCCTTTGAGTCATGGGATTTGTTGGGTGTTGAGAAGACCCTTGCAGATATGAAGAAAGGCGGACACAAAGTGGCAGCCTGGGTGGATGAAATGTTGGCTGCTGGTTTCAAAACTTTCTTTACCATCAAGGATGGCAAAAGATTGGTCTATTCTCCAATTACAAAATCATTGGAATCCGTTTATGCACCCGGACAAGAAAATGCTTTCATTGTAATGAAACATTTTGAGGGTCAAACCGTATGGAAAAATAGTGCTTGCAGAACCTATCATTTGGGCGATGATGTATTGGGCTTGGAGTGGTATACCAAAATGGGCAGTATTGGTGGTGAAGTGTTAGAAGGCATACAAAAAAGTATTTCACTTGCAGAGGATAAATACAAAGGGTTGGTCATTGCAAATGAAGGAAATAACTTTTCGGCTGGTGCGAATGTGGGAATGATATTTATGTTGGCCATTGAACAGGAATACGATGAAATGGATATGGCTATTCGTATGTTCCAGAATAGCATGATGCGTGCCAGATACTCATCTATACCTGTTGTGGTTGCACCACATTCATTGTCACTTGGAGGTGCCTGTGAATTGAGCTTGCATTCGGATAAAATATGTGCTGCGGCTGAAACCTATATTGGCTTGGTAGAGCTTGGTATTGGTGTAATACCGGGTGGCGGTGGTACAAAAGAGTTTGTTTTACGTGCAGCAGATGAAATGCACGAAGATGAACCAGAAACCATTACGTTAAAAAATAGGTTCATCAATATTGCCACAGCAAAAGTGGCAACATCTGCAGCAGAAGGTTTCCAAATAGGAGTACTGCGCAAGGGGTTGGATGAAATCGTGATGAACCAAGGCAGAAGAATCAGCGAGGCAAAGCGTTCTGTAATTGAGATGTACAACAGCGGCTATGTAATGCCACAACAAAGAACGGATATCAAGGTATTGGGAAGAACAGGGCTTGGTGCTTTATTGGCTGGTATACATGTGATGAAAGAAGGAGGATATGCAACTGATCACGATGCATTTGTTGCAAAAAAACTTGCTTATGTTATGTGTGGGGGTGATCTTAGCGAACCTACACTTGTGTCTGAGCAATATCTGCTGGATTTAGAAAGAGAGGCTTTCTTAAGCCTGTGTGGCGAGAAGAAAACGCTTGAAAGAATTCAGTCAGTCATAAAGAGCGGAAGACCTATAAGAAATTAATTTTTAGCGTTTTATTGGCAGTAGATTTTATGAATGGTAAATCGAATACTCAATTTACATTTACCTTGTAAAAAATTCTACCATGTCTGTTTTACAGATACACAATTTATCAAAGTCTTACGGTAAGATTAAGGCATTGAATGATGTTTCATTTGATGTTTCAAGTGGGTCGGTTTTCGGGCTGCTCGGACCCAATGGTAGTGGAAAGACAACACTACTCAGTATTATTTTGGATATTCTTGGTCCGGATGCTGGAAGCTATTCTTGGTTTGGTCAGCCTTCAACCCATGTTCATAGACAACATATTGGTTCTTTGTTGGAAACTCCCAATTTTTATCATTACCTCTCTGCTGTTCAAAATCTTCGTGTAACTCAATCTATTAGTCAAAGGGGTGATGAAATTGCAATTGAAAATGTGTTGAAGACAGTCAATTTATACGACCGCAGAAACTCTCGTTTCAGTACATACAGTCTTGGGATGAAGCAAAGATTAGCGATTGCGGCAGCATTGCTAGGAAACCCAAAGGTTTTGTTGTTGGATGAACCCACCAACGGATTGGATCCAGTGGGTATTGCAGAAATTCGCGATTTAATAAAGGGACTTTCAGCAGCGGGACATACCGTAATAATGGCAAGCCATTTGTTAGATGAAGTTGAAAGAATATGTGATCATGTTGCAATTCTGAAATTTGGACAATTAATTACAAGCGGCCCCGTTCAGTCAGTTCTGGCTGATGAAGATTGTTACTTGTTAAATGCAAATGACCAAGAAGTTTTAGCATCCGTTATGCAAAATTTTCCCGGTATTAGTCGAGTTTCAAAAACGACAGATGGTTTAGAATGTTATTTTAAAATTGTAGACATTGCTCCAGAGTCTATCAACCAATATTGCTTTACACATGATTTGGTCTTAAGTAAGTTGGTTCAAAAAAAGAAAAGACTAGAAGAGAAATTCTTTGAGCTAACCGCACAACCCTAAAAAATTTACTTATGTTTTTAAATATTATAAAAACAGAATGGCTCAAATTAAAAAATTATTTGACATTTTGGTTGTTGCTCTTGGCTACTGCCATTTCATACCCAGGTATCAATGCCATTGTTTATTATGGATACGACGAATCCACCAAGCCTAAAAATCAAAGTGGACAATTGATAAAAATGTTAGTGGGAAATCCTTTTCATTTTCCTGAGGTTTATCACACTACAGCCTTTTTAAGCTCTTTTTTTACTTTTATTCCTGCGATAGTCGTTATTATGCTTATCACCAATGAGTACATGTTTAAAACACACCGTCAAAATATCATCGATGGTTGGCAGAAAAAAACATTTGTTTGGGGAAAGTTCATTAGTGTGGTTTTGGTTTCTTTAATTGTAACACTATTTTATATTGCAGTTGCTACCGTATTGGGTTATATAGCCACACCTGATTTAGACAAAGTGGAGGTTTTTGCAAAAGCCAAATATATTCCACTATTTTTTCTTCAAATCTTTACACAGTTGTCTTTTGCTTTTCTTCTTGGGCTACTTTTTCGCAAAGCATTTGTTGCCTATGGTTTTTTTATTTTTTATGGATTGATTTTTGAAAATATTGCAGTTGCTTTTTTAAAATTGAAGATAAAGCAGTTGGGCGGGGTAGATTATGGACAATTTCTTCCACTTGAAATATCTGATAGATTGATTCCAGTGCCTGCGTTTATAGGTAGGTTTAATGATACGGATTATAAAATTGCACTCGAAAGTATTGATCGACACGTTATCTATTCTTTGGTATTTATCTTATTAACGTGGTTTTTTTCTTTTTATATATTCAAAAAGCGTGACCTCTGATGAAAGCTGTACATGTATTTATTCTGTTGGGTATTTTATTTTTTTCAAATCAAGTATCCGGCCAGCACGCCTCCAAGATAAAGGCAGCGGCATTGGATATGGGCAATGCACTCGTTCAAAAAAATAGTACAAAATTTATTGATTACATGCATCCCGTAATGGTTGAATTGGCTGGTGGAGAACAACAGTTACGTTTAATCTCCGATTCTGCTTTGAAAGTTTTTGAGCAATTTGGTGGTCGAGTTTCCAAGATTACTTTTGGTAATCCTGGTGAAGTTGTCAAACACAAGAAAATGTTGCAGTCGGTTATCCCCCAAACCATTTCGCTGACTTCTTTTATGGGGGATGTAGAATTGTCGACCAGCTTGATTGCAATTTCAGAGGACGATGGCGGTAAATGGAAGTTTATTGATACCAATTTGTTCAGTTTGAAGGAGATAAAATCCGCAATGCCTGACCTGAGTCCCGCTTTGGTCATACCAAAATCAGCTCCTCCGAAGATTACAATGAAACAGTAATTTTCTTATCTTGTATTTCCTCAAAAAACAAAACCATGACAAGGATCCTTCTCGTTATTTTGTCGCTCTGCTCTATTGTCAGTTTACAAGCACAAAAGAAAAAAGCGACCGAAACAAAACCTGCTTCAACTGCAGCATCCATCGATGCAAGTTTATTAAAGAATATTAATTACCGTTTATTAGGACCATTTAGAGGCGGACGAAGTGCTGCGGTATCAGGTAGTTACAAACAAAAAAATACATTTTATTTCGGAGCAACCGGTGGTGGAGTTTGGAAAACAACTGATGCGGGTAGTAATTGGAAGAATGTATCTGATAAGTTTTTTGGTAGTACAATTGGTGCTGTTGAAGTGGCCCCCTCCAATGACAATATTGTTTATGTTGGCGAAGGGGAAAACTCAATGCGTGGTAATGTTTCTGAAGGTTTAGGCGGTATGTGGAAGTCTGAAGACGCAGGAAAGACCTGGAAGAATATCGGACTAAAAGATGGTAGGCATATTACCAATATTATGATACACCCTGATGACGCAAACACAGTTTGGGTAGGAGTAATGGGACATCTTTTCGGCCCAAACAAGGAAAGGGGTATTTTCAAATCAACAGATGGTGGAAAAACCTGGAAACATGTTTTGTTTATAAATGAACAAACAGGATGTAGCGACCTAGTAATGGAACCCGGCACTCCCTCTGTACTTTATGCTGGAACATGGCGTGTAATCAGAACTCCATCTAGTTTAGAAAGTGGTGGTGATGGAAGTGGATTGTGGAAGAGTACAGATGGGGGAGAAACATGGTCAAACATCAGTGCTACTAAAGGTCTGCCTAAAGGCACATGGGGAATAGTTGGTGTAGCCGTTGCTCCATCAAATACAGACAAAGTTTACGCTATCATTGAAAATGAAAAAGGTGGTTTGTACATGAGTGCAGATGGCGGACAAACCTGGTCTTTGCAAAGCAGTGATAACAATATTCGTCAGCGTGCTTGGTATTATACTAAAGTTTTTGTTGACCCCAAAAACGAAAATCTCGTTTATTGTCCTAATGTGAATTTCATGAAAAGCCGCGATGGCGGTAAAACATTTCAATCGCTTAGAACCCCGCACGGCGATCACCATGATTTGTGGATTGACCCAACAGACGGTAAGCGAATGATTGTTGCAGATGACGGCGGTGCTCAAGTAAGCTTTGATGAAGCGAATACCTGGAGCACTTATATGAATCAGCCTACATCGCAATTGTATAGGGTTAGTACTGATAATTCTTTCCCTTACCGGGTTTTGGCAGCGCAACAAGACAATTCTACATTAAGGATTAAGTCGGCTACCTATGGCTCTTATATTACAGAGCAAGATTGGGATGTTACAGCAGGTTCAGAAAGCGGATATGTTGTTGCAGATCCATCCAATCCGGATATTGCTTATGGTGGAAACTATGGTGGTTATTTATCCAGACTGGATCACCGAACTGGAGAAAACCGTGCGATCTCTGTGTGGCCCGATAACCCAATGGGTGGTGGTGCTGATGTATTGAAATACAGGTTCCAATGGAATTTCCCGATTTTCTTTTCTCCACATAATTCAAAGCGTTTGTATGCCGCAGGAAATGCATTGTTTGTTACTGAAAATGAAGGAGCAAGTTGGAAGCAGATTTCACCGGATCTAACAACCAACGACAAATCTAAACAGTTATCTAGTGGCGGACCAATTACAAAAGACAATACTTCTGTTGAATATTATTGTACCATTTTTACTGCAATCGAAAGTAGTCTTGAAAAAGATTTGTTGTGGGCCGGTAGTGATGATGGATTGATACATATCAGTAAAGATGGTGGTGCTAACTGGTTAAACGTTACGCCAAAGGATGCGCCAAAATGGATGATGTGGAATGCCATTGATGTAGATCCATTCAAAAAAGGAGCAGCGTATATTACTGGAACAAGATACAAGGTGGATGATTTTACGCCATATATCTACAAAACTGAAGATTATGGACAAACATGGAAGCTCATCACCAATGGAATTGATCCTATGCACTTCACCAGAGTTGCAAGGGCAGACCACAAAAGACCAGGTCTGTTGTATGCTGGAACAGAATATGGTATGTACATCAGCTACAACGATGGCGCTTCTTGGCATTCGTTTCAATTGAATTTACCAATTGTTCCAATTACAGACTTAGTAATTAAGAACAATGATTTAGTTGTGGCTACACAAGGACGTGCTTTGTGGGTGATTGATGATTTGTCTTTGGCACAACAAATGGATCCTGCAATCAAATCCAAATCATTGCATGCCTATGCTGCTAATCCAGCCTTCCGTATACCACCAGTTGTTAGTCGTTGGGGTATGATGGCCAGTACACATGCAAATGCAGCAGCCAATCCTACCAAAGGCGCTGTAATTAATTTCTATGCTGCTAACATAACCGATTCTAGCACAAGCGCTGTTGCTGTATATGACAAGAACAAGAAACTGATCAGCAGAACAAGCCCAGAAGACAAGACCAAAGCCGTAAAGCTGAATAAAGGAAACAACCAATTTGTTTGGGATATGCAATATCCTTCGGCAGAAAAGATTGAAGATTTGATTTTGTGGAATGGCGTTCCAGGTGGAATTACAGCGATACCCGGAAATTACACTGCAATTGTAAGTGTAGATAAGGATTCAGTGGAGGTACCTTTTACTTTATTGGCTGATCCCAATTATGTTTGTTCTCAAGGAGATTATGAGGCCCAGTTGGACTTCCTACTTCAGATTCAAGGCAAGTTCAATGAAACAATGAAGGGCATCAAAGATATCAGAAGTGCAAGAACACAGATGAAAGACTTTGTTAGCAAACAAGGAAAAGATTGTCCAAAGGAAATCAAACAAATGTCTGATAGCCTTAGTAAAGAGTTAACAGCCGTTGAAGAAAAGTTACACCAAACTAAAGCAAAGAGTGGACAAGATGTATTGAATTATCCAATTCGGTTGGATGATAAATTGGGTGGAGTTTATGACATGGTGAGCAGTGGAAACATGGCTCCTAGCAAGCAGGCAAGAGACGTGTATGCTGAATTGGCTGTACAGGTTGATGCTGAGATGTCAAAATTAAAAGAAATATTAGACGGAGGTATTAAAGTGTTTAATAAACTTGTAAGAGAAAAAGAACTGCCTACTGTAGTCATTAAATAGACAATGACCTTACAAATAAAAAATCCGGGAATTTTCCCGGATTTTTTATTTGTTTCCACTGAAGGAAAGCTGTCTGTTATAAGGGTTGTTTATTCTTCGCTTTTTAATACAGGTCTTACTCCTGTTGTGCCACCTCCATTCAAAGTCATGTCGTGTGGTTTGTTTGTTTTCCATGCTCCTCTGGTGAAATCCGGCACATCAATTGACCTCGACTTATTTGCAACAGAGGATCCGCTCAATGGAAATACACAACTCCAAGATGCAGCATCATACACATCTTGATCCAGGGGTAAGCCGTTACGTAAACAATCAATCAATCTCCAATCCATGATGAAATCCATTCCGCCATGTCCGCCTACATTCTTGGCAATATCACCGATATGCCTTACAATTGGAGGAGTATGTTCCGCTCTCATTTTAGTTAATTCATCTTGTTTCATCCATCCATGGCCCAAAGCAATTTTTTCAGGGCCAGGCCATTTCTGTGCTATTCCTTTTGTGCCACTTACCAAGTGAATCCTTGAATAGGGGCGAGGTGTAGATACATCGTGCTGTACCATCAAGGATTTACCGAGGTCGGTCTTTATCAGCGTTGTATTCATGTTTCCGCGGTATTTTTTTCCAGCATAAGGTTGGAAAAATTCATCACTCTTTGCTAATTCATTTGCCATAGCACCCAAAGAGAAATCATGTGTGCTCATGCTAACAAGGTGATCAAACTTATCTCCTCTGTTGATGTTCATGCATTGTGCAATTGGACCGAGACCATGTGTTGGGTAAAGACTTCCATTGTTTTGGATATTTTCTTTTAAACGCCACATTTCTGCGTAACCATTTTTATCGAATAAATAATCTTTGCTGAGGTCATGAATATATGCGCCTTCGGCATGAACGATTTCTCCAAATAATCCATTACGGACCATGTTCAGTGTAAGTAGTTCAAAGAAATCATAACAGCAATTCTCCAACATCATCATATGCTTTCTGGTGTTTTCGGATGTTTCCACCAATTCCCAGCATTCGTCTATGGTTTTTGCAGCAGGGACTTCCGAAGCAGCATGTTTGCCATTTTTCATGGCATGTACAGATATAGGTGTATGCAAATGCCAAGGTGTTGTAACATATACCAAGTCAACATCATTCGATTCACACAACGCTTTCCATCCCTCTTCACCCGAATATGCTTTGGCTTTTGGTAAACTCTTTTTTGTAAGAATTTGTTGTGCCTTCTCTACACGATCAGAAAATTTATCGCACAATGCAGTAATCTCTACTCCTTCAATATAACTCAAACGATCAACCGCTCCCGGGCCTCTCATCCCAAGTCCAACAATACCAACCCTCACTTTTGAAAGTTTTGGTGCGGCATATCCACACATGTTGAATATGGCTGGTGCAGTAGGTATGTTGCTGCCTTGTGATGCTTGTGGAATGCTAGCTACCAAGGCTCCCGAACCCATGGCTACATTTCTAATAAAGGATCTTCTGTTGGTCGACATAATCGTTGATTTGTAGTCCAATGAAGATAGTAAAAAAACGAGAGGAAATTGACTTAAAAAGAAGAGGGGAATTGTTTTATAAGTTCAACCAATAATTAAGCTTAAAGACAATTGCTCTACTCTTGTTTTTCATGAAAGGGTCTGTAAAGTAATTGTCGCTATACACCAAAAAGAGATCACTCATGGGTTTGTAACGCCATTGCAACCTGCTGTTGATGTTGAAGTTATTTCTCTGGTTGTTGTATTGAAGAAAGGTTGTCCAAAACAAGTTGTTACTGAAATTTATTTCAATTCTTGGAGCGATGAGAAAGAGATTGTTCTTTCCATATACACCAGGAAAACTGAGATTCGCTTGTTGTAAACTCATGGTGAAATTTGCCCATGGTTGAATTCTGAAATTAGCACTCAACTCATACCTAAAGATATTACCATTAAAAAATTGACCAGCTTCAATATTCGTTTCAAAAAAGAATTTCTTTCTGCTGTCTGTATTGTATGTCAATCCATAGACATTGGCACTGTATTTTCCCGGAGGAATTGGCTTACCATCTGTGAAGGAGGTATTGTACAATAGGTTATTGACGTTTTTGTGAAAGTGCAAAACAAGATTTGAAGTGTTCTTCAAGAAAAAACGAAGTTCTAAATCGTGGTTTCTTTCATTCTGGCTTCCATCAAGGTTCAGTATTGCATCATTCTCTAAACTTACCATGAGTTGGTTAAATGGTCCTTTCTTTGGAAAAAAAGTATAACTGGATTGGTTATATATTAAAAAGAATCCCCTTCTGTAAACAGTATCGAGTAAAGCATCATAGTTATCTACTCTGTTTACAAATCCCATGTCGGCATAATATTTGTCAGTTATCTTGCCTGCATCTACTATCACATTCAAATGCTTACTTGCATATCCTCCACCAACATTTCCATAATATTCTGGGGTATTGATATTGGGTTTGAACGACCTGTGGAATCCAGTCCATGCATTCCATTTACCTGCCTTGTCAATGAATTTATATTCCAACCCAGCATTCCTGCCAAAATTATCACCGGGGTCTTTGAGTGTGGAGTTTTTATCTGCAATACTTTGTCTGTTTAAAAAATAACCTTTTACACTGGATCTTGCTTGTACTTGCTGGTTGAAAGAAACAGCAGTATAATTTTGTGCATCGAAATCATCAGTCAATTTTGTTTGCATATTCATAAAACCAACTCTGGTTTTCTTGGTTAGATTTCCACTTACTCTTGCTCCTGCTAGTATGGGAATTGGATTTGCGTTTTTATCCAATCCAATTGTCCTGGAATAAAAAGGACGAATAGGAGGGATGCCGTAACTGGAGAACAAGTCGCTGTTCTCCAAAAAGAATGTCCTGCGTTCCGGAAAGAAAATGTCGAATCTTGTAAGGTTGGTCACTTGACGGTCTACTTCCACTTGAGAGAAATCTGGGTTGACAGTCAAGTCTAAATTCAAAGAAGGGGTCAAGGATAGTTTCGCATCAAATCCTGCATTGAATTTAGCTGTAGTTGGATTGGCCAGTTCTTTGTTCGATGAAGCTGAACTCGTAATGTAGGGGATAATGGAGGCATTTGTCCCGGGTGAAACTGGTGCCTTATCCCAAAGAATTGAACCGGAGTAACCAAAATCGTAAAAATCAAAATTTAAAGGCATATCTGTCCAACAAGAATACTCATTGGTTTTTAAATCGGATCGAAGAATATTCAATCCCCATTTGTCGTGTCCCTCATTAAACCGCAAGGTGTGAAAGGGTATAGCAATTTCTGCAATCCAATAAGTGGGATGCCTGCTGGTGGCAGAGAACCATTTGTTGTCCCAGCTAAAACTTAGTTCCTCACTTGGGGCACCCACATTTACCAATTCTTCTGTTTGCACATTATACGGAGTAATGGAAAACAAGAAGCCATTTGTTCTTTGGTTCACAGGGTCAATCGCAATAGATATCGCATCGCTTTCATAAATACCTTGGTCGCGTTTTAATGTTTGTGCGATGTAGTAATTGGTATCAATGGCTTTGATGCCAAAGTAAATGAAATGGTCGTCGTGTGTAATCTTAACAAAAGTATTTCTGGTTGGCCTGCCAATGTCGTTTGGCCATTTCATGTGAAAATCCTTTGCTTCTTCTGCGTCTGCCCAACCTGACTCATCTAGGATACCATCAATCTTAATGGGAGATTTTGATTTACCGATTTTTACCTGGTATTGCTCTTGAAATTTCATACCATCTTGAGAAAACAAGGGGTATGTAAACAACAAGAATAAGGCAAGAAGAAGCAAATTGGGTTTTCTGTGTTTCATGTAGTTCAAATCAGCACAACATACAAAGATACGCTTTTTTCACATACATTTTTTACTATCTTGTATTATGCTCTATCGTTTTGCCTGGGTTCTGATGTGGATCACCTTCAAGATTTTTTTCAGGAGGATTGATTTGATAGGTCTTCATAAGTTGAAATCAGGTAATCCTTCAATTGTCATCGCCAATCACCCCGCATCTTTTTTAGATGCAATGGTACTGGCTGTATTCTTGAAGAGGGCGGTACATTTTTATGTGCGTGGAGATATATTTTCACATCCACTTGCCTATAAGGTATTGACTATGCTACACATGATTCCCATCTACAGTATGGAGCATGGCATTCATAATCTGTCTAAAAACAAACGCACTTTTGAGCGAGGAAGACAATTGCTGAAAAAAGGAAAACTGCTGCTGATTTTTCCAGAAGGATTTAGTAGGCAATCGAAGCAACTTGAACCATTTAAAAAGGGTGCTGCAAGAGTAGCATTGCAGACTGCTTTTGAAGGAGGAGGAGTAAAAAATTTATCCATACAGACTGTAGCTATTAACTATTCTTTTCATAACCTAGGGTCAAACTTGCTTATTCGTTTGGGAGATGCACTTAGTATTGCAGGATATGAAAAACAGTACCAGGAGTTTCCTGCAATGGCAATAGGAAAACTTACAAAAGAAATGAGTTCGGTCTTTCAAGAAAATGTGATTCATGTTGAGGATGGATCAAGAACAAATCTTGCTGAGTCCCTGATGAGATTGGTGTATCATGAACAAAATTTAAATCATCAATCATTATTTGAACGGTTCACTGGTATCTGCAAAAGTATAAACAAGCTTTCTCCTGATGAGTTTATTTGCAGAGAAAAAGAATTAGTAGATTACGAGAATGCACTGAATGAAAACAATTTCACTGATAAGGGTATACTGGCGCTTAAAAATCGAGATTCTCTTCGTTGGTTTTGTTTTATCTATTGTCTTGCACCCATTGCTGTTTTTGGTAAGCTTGTTTGGTTGATTCCGGGTCGTTTTTCAGTATGGGTGGCAAATAAAACAGTTACTCGAATTGACTTTTATACCAGTGTTTTGTCTGGAGTGCTTGCTTTTATTGGGTTATTCTGGTGGATGGGTCTGGGGCTTTTGGCCTATTGTTTTTTTGGAAGCTGGGCTTTGGTATTTACTGGATTACTTCCATTGTATAGTTACCTCTATCTTGATTGGAAGGATAAGTTTGTTGATCATGTAGCTGTTCGGAAATTGGAAAAAATAAATAAGTTCCAACCTCAATTGCACAAAAAATTACTTGAGCAAAGAAATCATTTGTTCAGTTTTAATCACTGAGCAAGTCGGGTCTTTTTTCTTCGGTTCTTTTTAGGGCCTCATCATACCTCCATTCCTCAATTTTTCTATGGTCCCCACTCATTAAAACTGAAGGTACTTTCCATCCTCTGAACTCTTCTGGTCTGGTATAAACTGGAGGTGCCAATAAATTATCTTGAAAAGAGTCAAACAGTGCAGAGGTTTCGTCGTTCAACACACCTGGAATTATTCTGCCAATGGCATCTACCACAACAGCAGCTGCAAGTTCACCACCACTCAAAACGAAATCACCAATAGAAATTTCTTTCGTGATGAAATGGTCTCTCACCCGTTGGTCGATTCCCTTATAATGACCACAAATAAAAAGGAGTGATTTTTTTAGCGACAGGGTATTGGCCATACCCTGGTTAAAGGTTTTACCATCTGGAGTCATGTAAATAATCTCGTCAAATTGATGTGTTGCATTTAATTCTTCAATCGCCTTTACCAAGGGTTCACACATCATTACCATGCCTGCTCCGCCGCCAAACTGATAATCGTCTACCATGCCATGTTCATTTACGGCCCAGTTGCGGAGATGGTGCACCGTAATGTTTAATAGGCCTTTGTTGGCTGCTCTTTTCATGATCGAGTGACCAAAAGGACTTTCCAATAGTTCAGGTACAATACTTAAAATGTGAATATTCATGATTCTTTGTTTCCGTCCATAAAGCCATCGATATCTCTTCTTTCTTTTTTTGTTGGTCGGCCTATTTTTGAAAGTCGCTTTCCGGAATAGAAGCTCACAGTTTGAAAAGCTATTCTTTCTTTTTCTTCAATAGGCGTCTGGTCTTCGTAGAATTTAACGGCTTCACTGTATTGCACACGATTTGCTAGCAATCCAGTAACCTTGATTACCCATTTTTTTTCATCTGTTTTTACTTCATATATATCTTCCAATTTGACTATACGGGAGGCTTTTATCGATTCCCCATTCATTTTTACCCTGCCTTTATCGCAGGCAGTTGATGCAACGGTCCGGGTTTTGAACAATCGAATTGCCCACAAGTATTTATCCAGCCTGATTTTTTCCTTTTCCATTCATGAATTTAATGCGTCTTAACAAAATTAATCAATTGACTATAAACGAAGTTTCTTAATTTAATGTTTCAAGTAATTCACATGAAAAAGAACATATGCTGCGCCTTAATTTTTTCTTTTATTTTATCCTCTTTCTCTGCTGTACTAGCACAATCGAAGTTACAATGGACCGATGATGGATTGGCATTAATTAGACTAAAGAAAAACGAATTGGTGGAGGAGTCTGTTGAAACCGGGAAAAATCGAAGGGTAATTATCAATGAACAGGATTTTGGTGTAACAGGATCCTTTACGTCTATGGATGATTTTAATTGGCATGCACCATCTTCTCAATTGCTGGTGTTCAACAATACGGCTAGGGTATGGCGTTACAAAACAAAGGGCGACTACTGGGTGTTCAACCAGAAACTAAAGAAATGGTTTCAATTGGGTAAAGGGTTACCTGCACAGTCACTGATGTTTGCAAAAATATCTCCAGATGGTAAACAGGTGGCTTATGTTTCCCAATATAATATTTATGTAGAAGAGATAGTCACAGGTAAACGAAGGGCCTTGACAAAAAATGGTACCCGTCGTTTAATTAATGGAACTTTTGATTGGGTTTATGAAGAAGAGTTTGCTTGTAGAGACGGATTCAGGTGGAGTGATGATGGAAAGAAAATAGCATTTTGGCAAGTAGATGCGGAAGGCACAAAAGATTTCATGATGATGGACAACCTTGCTGGTATTTATTCCCAGCCTATTCCTGTTGAATATCCAAAGGTTGGTGAGTCTCCTTCTGCTGTTCGTATTGGTGTTGTAGATGTAACAACAGCAACACTAAAATGGATGAATATTCCCGGCGATAATCGTCAGCATTATTTGCCCCGCATGGAATGGGCAGGTAACCAAGAATTGATCATACAACAACTCAATAGAAAACAAAACCAAAGTATACTTCACATGGCCAACGCCAATACTGGAACTAGTTTTGTTGTATACAAGGAGACAGAAGAAGCATGGATTGATATTTTGCCATCAGTAGATGATGATTACAGTTATGGTGGATGGGATTGGTTAAACAAGGGACAATCTTTTTTATGGATGTCGGAAAAAGATGGATGGCGTCATTTGTACAATATCGCACGTAATGGGAAAGAGGAAGTGTTGTTAACCAAAGGCAATTTTGATGTGATTGAAATTGCAGAAGTCAGGGAGTTTGAAGGATACGTGTATTATTATGCTTCACCAGAAAATGCAACACAGAAATACCTCTATCGATCAAAGTTGAATGGAGAAGGTGATCCCGAGCGTTTAACACCTGTGGATCAACCAGGAACACATAGCTATACGGTTTCACCTAAAGCAGATCTTGCTTCTCATAGTTTTTCGAACCATAAAGTACCTTTCCTCACTGAATCTGTTCTGTTGAGTACGCACAAAGATGCCTCAGGTAAAAGCAAAGTGGCAGATGCTATTTTGCAGGCTAATACAAGAAAATCCAACTTAGAATTTTTCAAAGTAAAAACAACTCAGGGAGTTGAAATGGACGGATGGATGGTAAAGCCAGATAATTTTGATCCCAATAAAAAATATCCAATCGTCTTCTTTGTTTATACAGAACCTGCAGGAGCGAATGTAATTGATCGCTTTGGTGTTGGAAACAACAGGCTTTATGCAGGAGATATGAAAAAAGATGGATATGTATATGTTTCAATTGATAATCGAGGAACGCCTGCACCAAAGGGAAAAGAATGGCGAAAATCCATTTATCGTAAAATTGGGATAGTGAATATAGATGATCAAGCCAATGCTGCTAAAGAAGTATTTAAGATGGGCTTCATTGATACCGCCCGTGTTGCTGTATGGGGATGGAGTGGCGGTGGATCTGCTACGTTGAATTTGTTATTCAGGTATCCTGAAATTTACAAGACCGGTATCTCCATTGCTGCTGTTGCCAACCAGCTCACCTACGACAATATTTACCAAGAAAGATACATGGGATTACCTCAAGAGAATAGAGAAGATTTTGTAAATGGTTCTCCAATCACACATGCAAAAAACTTAAAGGGAAATTTATTGTATATCCATGGTACGGGAGACGATAACGTGCATTATCAAAATGCAGAAATGCTACAGAATGAATTAATCAAACACAACAAACAATTTCAGTTTATGTCCTATCCCAATAGGAGTCATGGTATTTACGAGGGGGAGGGAACAACGAAACACTTATCAACCTTATACACCAACTATCTCAAACAATATTGTCCACCAGGTCCGAGGGAATAGGCCTATTCCGCAAAATACTGATGAAAATAAGGGATAGTCTCAATCCCTTTGTAGTAATTAAAGAGGTCGTATTTCTCATTTGGAGAGTGAAGATTATCACTGTCTAATCCGAAACCCATGAAGACAATTTTAACGCCAAGTTCTTTTTCAAACAAAGAACAAATGGGGATGCTTCCGCCGCCTCTTATTGGGACAGGTATTTTTCCAAACGATTTTTCAATTGCTTTTGATGCTGCTTGATATGCTTTTGAATCAATAGGAGTCAAATAGGGTTCGCCACCGTGGTGTTCAGTGGTTTTGACACTGACACCTGCAGGAGCAATCTTTTTGAAATGTTCAAGTAGCATTGCTGTGATTTTAGCAGAAGATTGATTGGGCACCAAGCGTGCTGAAATTTTTGCTGTTGCTTTTGATGGAAGTACTGTTTTAGATCCTTCACCTGTATATCCGCCCCAGATGCCATTTACTTCTAGTGTTGGGCGTATACCGGTTCTTTCATGGGTGCTGTATCCTTTTTCACCATATACAACATCTATCCCCAAATCTTTTGCATAAGCAGCTTCATTAAATGGTGCTTTTGCTAATAAAGTCCTTTCTTCAACACTGGCATCTAGTACATCATCATAAAAGCCAGGAATGGTGATGTGGTTATTTTCATCATGACAAGAAGCAATCATTTTTGCAAGAATGGTAGCAGGATTTGCAACGGCTCCTCCATATACCCCGCTGTGCAAATCACGGTTCGGTCCAGTTACCTCCACTTCTATATAACTTAATCCTCTTACACCAGTATCAATCGATGGCGTATCCATACTAATCATTGCCGTATCGCTAATCAGAATTACGTCGCATTTGAGTAATTCCCTGTTTGCTTGGACAAATTTTGCCAAATTGGGCGAACCAATCTCTTCCTCTCCCTCAATACAGAATTTGATGTTGGTCTTTAACACGTTGGTTTTTACCATCAACTCCAAAGCCTTTATGTGCATGTAAAATTGTCCCTTATCGTCACAAGCTCCTCTGGCAAAAATTTTACCATCCTTAATTATTGGATCAAAAGGACCGCTATGCCATAATTCTAGCGGATCTGCTGGTTGAACATCGTAATGGCCATATACCAATACGGTAGGCAATGCAGGGTCTGTCATTTTCTCACCATAAACGATGGGATGGCCATCTGTTTCAATGATCATGGCTTGATCTGCACCCGCTTCCAACAGCGAATTCTTTACAGATTCAGCACAGGTAATCATGTCTTTTTTATGTTCAGTTTTTGCACTTACTGAAGGAATTCGCAACAAATCCAAGAGCTCATTTAGAAAACGCTCTTTGTGGGTGTTGATATAAGCATTCATTTTCTGGACTTTTAAATGTGTTTTTTGTACACAATGGTTTAAAAAAAGGGTTCAAAAAAAATTTTCGGAATCAAATCCATCCATATATTTGGTAACGATTGCATGTCAATTATCAGCCTTTGTGAATACGAGAGCCTCGGCTTCGTTTTTTACAGAGGCTGAACCTATTTAGGGAGAACCTAATTTATCTTGCTCTCACCAACATGTCTTCCACAAATTTCCAATTCACCAAGTTATACCAACTGCTCACATATTCTGCTCTTCTATTTTGGTATTTGAGATAATAGGCGTGCTCCCAAATATCTATTCCCAGCAATGGTGTTCCTTTAATTGGAGAGATGTCCATTAGCGGATTGTCTTGGTTTGGCGTTGAACCTATTTGTAAAGATTTTTTTTCATCAAGGTACAGCCAAGCCCAACCACTACCGAATCTACCCATGGCCGTTTCACTCAATTTAGTTTTAAAATTTTCAAAGCTGTTGAAAGTGGTGTTGATAGAATCACTCAGTATACCTTGGTGGAGTGATTTACCAGCGGGTTGCATACACTTCCAAAACAATTCATGGTTGTAATGTCCACCACCATTGTTTCTCATTTTTGGAGAGTAAATCGATATTGTTTTTAAAATTTGCTCTAATTCCAATTCAGTCCCTTTTAGTTCAGCTGTTACAGCATCATTTAAGTTTTTGGTGTAAGCCGCAGCGTGCTTGGAATAATGAATTTCCATAGTCATGGCATCTACATAAGGCTCAAGCGCATTGAAACCATAGGGAAGAGGAGATTGATTGAAAGCAACAAGTTGTTGAGATGGATTTGCAAATGCAGTATTGTTTCCAATGCCGATGGCTGAAGTTATTATCCCAGCTTTAAGTGTATCGCTTATGAATTTTCTTCTGGTATTGCTGTTTTCCATTTTAGGTTGTTTTGTTTTTTAATGTAGTTTTTTGCATTTTTGAACAGTCGGAAATAAAATTCATTGTTGAAAAGCTGAGAGTCATTCATTGCTTTGTATACCAGAAAACAGCCAATAGGCAGAAGTACAAGGCTAGGCAGCCAAATACCCCAGAATGTTGGCATCAACCCTTGTCTAACAAACTTTTCTCCAAACATGTTTAACAGATGAAAAATAAGAAAGAAGCCAACAGCAACAACCAAGGGCATACCCAATCCACCTTTTCTTATTATAGAACCCAAGGGCGCGCCAATGATGAACAAGACAATACAGGCAAAAGACAATGCAAATTTTTTATGCCATTCAATATTAAATAGCCTAAGGTCAAAAGCCCTTTGAATATAATCTTCTACAATAAGTTGGGTTGAACTTTTGAGAATATTTGTTTTATCTGCTGCTTTCGAATAGACAATATTAATTACCGAATCGGGTAAAAGATCACCATAGCTGCTTACTTTTTTTATACGTGTCTTTTTGTTTTCATTCCAACCCTTCTCCATGAATTTTGAAAACAAAAAGTAAGAAGTCACTTCTTTTGTTAACCTGTCATTTTGAATTCTCGACATATCCTTCTTGATAGAATCAGTTGCCCTACTCAGTTGTCTGATGTTTAACATCTGGTAACTGCGTTTAAAAAGGCTGTCCGGTGTTTTTAATACATCAAAGGTGCTGAGGTCAAATACCTTTTTATATTTCTTAAATCCTAATCTGTAATAGTCGGTGGCAAGGGTGTTATACGGACCAATTTCTTGGTATCGCCATCCATTTTCAAGATCAAATTCTAAAAACTTTTTATCATCACTTATACGCATTACCCCCTTTTCAGCAATGATGAAATTGTCTTGAAGAGAATATTGATTTTCATAAATAATTACATCTTTTATGGTATTGCCATCCTCCTCTTTTTGTCCCACTTTAATTGCAAAACCAGGTAGCTTATCATAAAAAATACCTTCTTTAATGTCGAAAGCTGGTTTAGCAACGCGTATATCATACAGCATGGTGGTAAACTTTAAGTTGGCCACGGGCATTAAAAAATTCGAAATGCAAAAAGCAATGCCAGCAATGAGTATCGATATAATCAACAAGGGTCTCATAAATCGCAACAGGGAAATGCCTGCTGATTTGATGGCAACCAACTCAAAACTTTCACCCAAGTTTCCGAAGGTCATGATGGATGAAATTAAAATTGCCAAGGGGAGTGCAAGTGGAATTGCAGTAACCGTTACATAAGAGGTGAGTTCAAGAATACTAAAAAGATCAAGACCTTTCCCTACAAGATCGTCTATGTATTTCCAAAAAAATTGCATCACCAACACAAAGAGGGTGATGAAGAAGGTCGTAATAAACGGACCAATAAATGCTTTTAAAATAAGTTTATCAAGTTTCTTGATCATGCCCTATTGCCGAGTCTATGAAAAAGGTCATGCACCTGAACATCCCAAAGTCTGGTTTGATCTGCAATATCTTTTTTCTCTGCAAAATCTTTTATGATAAGAATGGTTTGGCTGCTTACTTCTGTTTTCTCAATACAGAATTCAAAATATTCATTTTTTGGGGCGTGCAACCAGTGGTATCTGATGAACTTGCCCGCTTCAACATCTATAATTTCAGCTTTCTCTGTGGAGCCATTCCATGAAAAGGTGAAAACAGTATCTCGCTCATCAACTTTATTTGCAAACCATTCTTGCATACCAGCAGGAGTGGATAAAAACTCAAAAAGGATATTTGGAGAGCATCTCACTGGATACTCAATAGAAAACAATTGTTTACTCATGTCTTTGGTTTAACTCTTTACGCGCAATAATTCGAATGCACCTTGCAATGATAGAAAAATATCACTATTGAAAAAATATAATTTGATGTTTCTTTCCAACTTTTTACACGTGATTTTCCCCATTGAAGGAATATTTGTCCAAATATATGAATATCAGTCAGTTATGGAAAACGCTTCAAAGAAATTACGTATTCCTACTTAGGATTTAACAATAATTTCTTAAATCCTTCGTTTTGGTTGAACACCTGGAAAAAATTCAGGTATTTAAATCCTACCCCCCCCATGAGCATGCGTCAACTTAGAATCAGCAAGTCAATTACAACGCGCGAAGCGCCGAGTTTAGAGAAATATTTTAGCGACATCAGTAGAGTAGATATGGTCAATGCCGATGAAGAGGCTGTTTTAGCTAAACGAATCAAGAGAGGGGATCAGTCGGCGGTAGAACGCCTTACAAAAGCAAATTTACGTTTTGTTGTGTCTGTTGCCAAGCAATACCAGTTTCAGGGATTGTCATTATCAGACCTTATCAATGAAGGCAATCTTGGGTTAATAAGGGCAGCCAAAAAATTTGATGAAACCAAGGGGTTTAGGTTTATTTCCTATGCTGTTTGGTGGATTCGTCAGAGCATCATGCAAGCGCTGGCCGACCAATCAAGGATTGTGCGCATACCACTAAACAAAGTAGGTATGAACAATAAAGTTTCAAGAGCTTCACAACAATTGGAGCAAAACTTTGAGCGTGAACCCACTGCAGAGGAAATTTCTGAGTACTTAGATATGGATTTAGATGATGTTTCATCTTCTATTAATTTCAGTAACCGTCACCTTAGTATTGATTCTCCAATTGGTGAAGATGGAGATGGTACCATGATTGACATTATGGAAAATGAAAATGTAGATGCGGTTGATGGTGAAAGTCAAAAAGAATCAATGTTTTACGAAATTGAACTTGCCCTTGGTAGTTTGCCAGACAAGCAACAACGGGTCTTGAAATGTCTTTATGGAATTGGAATGGACAGTCCCATGGGAATGGAAGAAATCGGAGAGGAATTTGGACTTACAAGAGAGCGTGTTCGTCAAATACGTGATAAGGCTTTGATGACCCTAAGACGACATGGTAATGCACAAAGACTCAAAACCTACCTTTAGTCTTTAAAATTCAAGGTTTCATAGTCTTTGTCTAATGGGTATTATAACTAACTTTGCTTCCCCAAGCAAAGTTTTTTTATGTTTGAAAATTTAAGTGAAAAAATTGCCTCGGCCTTTAAGCAAATTAAAGGAGAGGGTAGAATTACAGACCTGAATATTGCCAATACGGTAAAAGAAATTCGTAAGGCACTTTTGGATGCCGACGTTAATTTCAAAATTGCCAAAGAATTTACAGATCGTGTTAAAGAGAAAGCACTTGGAGAAAAAGTAATCAATGCCATAAGTCCAAGTCAGTTGATGGTTAAAATTGTACAAGATGAACTGACTCAACTCATGGGTGGAGAAGCCAGCGATTTTGATACTAGCGGGAATCCAACCATCATTCTTATTGCAGGTTTACAAGGCTCCGGTAAAACTACCTTCAGCGGAAAATTGGCCAATTACTTAAAAACCAAAAAAGGGAAATCGCCCTTGTTGGTGGCTGGTGACGTATATAGGCCGGCAGCAATAAATCAACTTCAGGTTTTAGGTGGCCAAATTGGGGTAGATGTTTATGCTGAACCCGAGAACAAAGACCCTAGGTCAATTGCAGAAAACGCACTAAAGCATGCAAAAGCAACCAACAAGAATGTGGTGATTGTAGATACGGCAGGTAGGTTGGCTATTGATGAGGTAATGATGAATGAGGTTGCTGGCTTAAAACAATACCTTAAGCCAAATGAAATTCTTTTTGTAGTTGATGCAATGACCGGTCAGGATGCTGTAAACACGGCAAAGGCTTTCAATGACAGGCTTGATTTTACGGGTGTTGTTCTTACCAAAATGGATGGAGATACCCGCGGTGGTGCTGCTCTTTCTGTAAAATATACTGTTCAGAAGCCCATCAAATTTGTAAGTAACGGTGAGAAAATGGAAACGTTAGACGTTTTCTATCCTGAAAGGATGTCTCAGCGTATTCTAGGAATGGGTGATATTGCTTCTTTGGTAGAAAGAGCCCAGGCACAGTTTGATGAAGAGCAAGCAAAAAAACTCGAGAAGAAAATACGTAAAAATCAATTTGATTTTCAAGATTTTCTTGATCAATTGCAACAGATCAAAAAAATGGGTAACCTAAAAGATTTGATGGGAATGATTCCTGGAATGGGTAAAGCCATGAAGGACATTGACATCAGTGACGATGCATTTAAGGGGGTGGAGTCTATTATTAGCTCAATGACACCTTTCGAGCGTTCAAACCCAGATAAAATTGATCCAAGTAGAAAAAAGAGAATTGCAGTAGGTTGTGGAAGAGACATGAATGAGCTCAATCAGTTTTTCAAGCAGTTTGATCAGATGAAACAAATGATGAAGGGAATGAGCAATATGCCTGCAATGCCAAAAATGGGCAGGAGGATGTAAAATTTACGGCATATCAATTTTGATTTCCCCTTTTTTGTAGTATATTTGCAGTCCTAATTGAAACCCTATTTTTTAACAACCCAATAAAAATTTCTATTTTTTATGGCTGTAAAGATTCGCCTCCAGCGTCACGGAAGCAAAAAAAGACCTTTCTATTTTATCGTAGTTGCAGACGCACGTGCACCTCGCGATGGTAAGTTTATCCAGAAAATTGGTACTTACAACCCACTAACGCATCCAGCAACTGTTTTGATCGACCGTCAAAAGTCATTGGAATGGTTGGGTAATGGTGCACAACCCACAGACACTGTTAGAAAAATACTCTCTTCAAAAGGAGTGTTGTTTTTAAAACACCTTTTGCGTGGTGTTGACTTGGGCTTGTTTGATCATGCAACTGCAATGACCAAGTTTGAAGCATGGCACCAAGAGCAAGAAGCAAAGGGTAGAGCCCGTTATGAAGCTGCTGCACGTGAGCGTCGTCAAAGACGTACTCCTGCTCCTGCTCCTGCTCCAAGAGCGCCAAAACCTGCTCCAGAACAAGAGCAAACTGAAGAACCTTCTGCTGAGTAAAATCATTTTACAATAAATATGAAAGCCTCGTATTTTACGGGGCTTTTTTTTACATGGAAAATTACTTAACAATCGGAAAAATAGCGGCTACCTTTGGTGTTAAGGGAGAGCTGATTTTGACCCATCATCTGGGTGAAGATGCCTCTCTGGAAGGTGTTTCAGCTTTATTCATTGAAGAGTCTTTAGGTAAATTTATACCTTATTTTATTGTGTCTGTAAAAACCAGGAATGAAGAAGAGATGTTGGTTACCTTGGAAGGGTTCGAAACACCTGAAAAATCAAAGAAGTTTGTAAAAAAGAAAGTTTGGCTTAGAGAGGCCGATGTAAAAAAATCAGCTTCTGCTTCAGCTCCAATTTCCCTACTTGGATTTTTGATGTACGAAAAGAAAAAACTATTGGGGAAAGTGATAGAGGTAATTGAACAACCTACACAGCTGTTGCTAAGCATAGAAATTAATGAGAAAGAAGTGTTGGTTCCCATCAACGAAACAACCTTAGAGAAGATAGATCATAAAAATGAAAAAATTTATGTCCTCTTGCCTGAAGGACTCCTGGATATTTATCTAACTTAATGTTGCTTTTCTTGCAACATGAGTGAACACCAAGTGTATATAGCCCATTTTGATTTGGATGCGTTTTTCGTTTCTGTCGAACGTATCTTGGATCCATCCTTGGTGGGGAAACCCCTTATTTTGGGTGGTTCAAGAGAAAGAGGTGTGGTGAGTACCTGCAGCTATGAAACTAGAAAGTTTGGGGTTCATTCTGCTATGCCAATGGCAAGGGCTGTAGCGCTTTGTCCGCATGCCATTGTTATGAAAGGTACTAAAGGGCAGTATGGCAAGTTTTCACAATGGGTTACAGACATCATCGCTGCGAGAGCACCTGTTTTCGAGAAAGCATCCATCGATGAATTTTACATCGACCTTACTGGGATGGATCGTTTTTTTGACCCTTTGCAATGGACCATAGATTTGCGCAACGAGATAATGGAAACCACAGGGCTTCCTATTTCATTTGGACTGGCATCAAATAAAATGGTAGCAAAAATTGCTACCAATGCAGCCAAACCCAACGGGTATTTACAAGTGCTGCCTGGGAAAGAAAAATTATTTCTTGCTCCCCTTAAAGTGAGTGAAATACCTGGTGTTGGTGAACAGGGACTGAAAACGTTGCACAGTTTGGGTATCATGAACATCGAGCAACTTTCAGCTTATCCTGTCCATTTGCTCGAACACTATTTCGGAAAATATGGTGCTGTTTTGTCAATGAAGGCCAATGGTGTTTATGCTGGGACAGTCGACAATTTTCACGAGGCAAAATCCATCTCTACAGAGCATACTTTTTTTGAAAATACCAGCGATGTAGACTATTTGTTATCCGAGCTATTACGCATGACAGAGAAGTTGGCACATGAACTCCGCGAAGACCAAAAAATGACCAGATGCATTGCAGTTAAAATCCGGTATCCGGATTTCCAAACCCAGACCAAACAAATGGCTATCCATGCCAGTTCATATGATGATGAGTTGTACAAAGTAGTACGAGACCTTTTTAAACAACTATATGATACCAAAAAAGCAGTTAGACTCATTGGCGTAAGATTTTCAGATCTCACAGATCAGTCGGTGCAAACCAACTTGTTCGATAATAAAATCAAAAAAGCAAATCTCTACGATGCCATTGATCAAGTAAAGAACAGATTTGGCAAAAAATCCCTGGGCAGGGGGGAGAATGAAAGGTTTAACGGCGAGAGCTGGTCCTAAACCCTAAAACTAATCGTTATCTTTGCATAATGGCATTGACAACTAAACCCAACATCAGAACCTTTAGTAAAGAGGAGATTGGGGAGTATCTAGAATCTATTGGCGAAAAAAAATTCCGCCTCCAACAAGTTTGGGAATGGTTATGGCAAAAACATGCGTTTGATTTTCAATCCATGTCAAACCTCTCTAAAGAGATGAGGATAAAATTGGAAGAGAAATTCTCTTTCCCCTCCTTATCCGTCGATACAACCCAATACAGTGAAGATGGTACCATCAAATCTCGATTCAAAACACATGATGGACACAAAATTGAAGGTGTACTTATTCCAACAGAAGAGCGACTCACGGCTTGTGTTTCCTCTCAGATTGGATGCAGCCTCTCCTGTAAATTCTGCGCCACTGGATACCTTGATAGACAGCGTAACCTGGATTTTGATGAGATCTACGATGAAGTGGTGTTGCTCAACCAGCAAGCCATGAAGCTTAGAGATCAGAAACTCACTAACATTGTTTTTATGGGCATGGGTGAGCCCTTGTTAAACTACAAACATGTGCTAAAGGCAATTGAAAGAATAACAGCTACAGATGGTTTGGCTATGAGTCCGAGACGAATCACCGTCTCCACAGCCGGTGTTGCAAAAATGATCAAGCAGCTGGGTGATGATATGGTGAAATTTAAATTGGCAATTTCCTTGCATGCGGCAAACGATAAAAAAAGAAACGAAATCATGCCCATCAACGAGACCAACGATATAAGTTCCCTGGTTGACGCACTGAATTATTTTCACAAAAAGACAAAGAATGAAATTACCCTAGAGTACATCCTCTTTGATAATTTCAATGATTCTGCCGAGGATGCAGCCGAGCTTATTAAATTATACCGACAAGTTCCAGCAGATTTAGTGAATATCATTGAGTATAATCCAATCGATTTTGCCAGGTTTAAAAAACCATCCGAAGAGAAAACAGCAGCATTCATGTCTATTCTAGAAAAGAACAGGGTAAACGCAAGGCTAAGAAAGAGCAGAGGAAAAGACATCGATGCGGCATGCGGACAACTCGCAAATAAATAATTTTTAATTACTGTTGAAAAACAGCAAAACATCAAACATGAAAAGGACAGACAATTTCTCAAAATTCGTTGAAAAGAAGAAGAACAGCGTCATTAAAGAAGAGTTAAAACAAGAAAAGAAAAAATTTAAAAAAGAAAGATCGGATGCAATTGACAAGAAGAAAATGGAGAAACGAGCCATTTCTTTGGAACAAAAAAATAAGCCTGTAAACCGCTCAGAATCTAGCGATCACCAACCTGCAGTTACCATCCGAAAGCAGGATAAATCAATGCCCCTCAATAAATACGTTGCACATTGTGGTATCTGTTCTCGTAGAGATGCAGTACCAATTATCAAAGACGGTAAAATTAAAGTCAATAAAGAAGTTATACTTGAACCCGGATTTAAAGTATCTCCAACTGATGAAGTATTTTTTGGTGGGAAGAAAATCATCCCTGAAAAAAACTTGGTTTATATTCTTTTGAATAAGCCAAAGGATTACATAACTACATTGGAAGATCCCGAAGGAAGAAAGACCGTACTGGACCTTTTGAAAGGCGCAACACTTGAACGCATTTTCCCTATTGGCAGGCTTGATAGAAATACAACGGGGGTATTGTTGTTAACCAACGATGGAGATCTTACACAAAAGTTATCTCATCCTTCCCATGAGGTGAAAAAGATTTATGAAGTGAAACTAGACAAGCCTTTGGGTAAAGTTGATTTCGAGAAAGTATTAAACGGTATTCAATTGGAAGATGGTCTTGTGCGGGCAGATTCTCTGGCCTACACAGATGCAAAAGATAAATCGATCATTGGTATTGAATTGCATAGCGGAAGAAATAGGGTGGTAAGACGTATGTTTGAATTTCTTGGTTACGATGTTAGAAACCTTGATCGCGTTATGTTTGGCAACCTTACTAAAAAGAATGTAGAGCGTGGGAAGTGGCGATACCTCAACGAAAAGGAAATTAGGTTGTTGAAATTCATGAACAGTTCTTTTATTAAAAAGCAAAAGGTTTGACCCCGACGTTTCCAGAAATAGTTTTTACTGATGATGACATAATAGCGGTCAACAAACCTTCGGGTTGGTTATCTATTGCTGATAGGCACGACCACGAATTGATTTCGGTAAAGTCTTGGTTGGAAAGCAAAGGGGATAAAGTATTTATCATACACCGTATTGATAAAGATACCAGTGGACTCATTGTATTTGCAAAAAATGCAGACGCCCATAAGTACTACAATACCCTTTTCCAAAACCGCAGCCTTGAAAAGACGTATTATGGCATGACCTTGGGTGCATTCGCTCAAGCATCTGGAACTTGTGAACATCCCATAGAAGAACATCCAACCATTGTAGGAAAAATGCGGGTGGGTAGAAAAGGGAAGCCTGCTATCACACATTATCAAGTTGAGCAAAGATTTAAGGGCTACACTTGGGTTAGATTTAAGATTGAAACTGGAAGAACCCATCAGATTCGGGTTCATATGCATAATATAGGACATCCCCTGGTTTGTGATCCCAATTATGGAAATGGCGAAGTAATTAAATTGTCTTCATTCAAAAAGAAATTCAATCTTTCAAAAAAAGAGGAAGAAGAAAGGCCCTTGCTCTCCAGGTTGGCATTGCATGCATTTGCTTTGTCATTTATAGACAGAAAAGGCAACCAAGTAGAATTACAAGCACCGCTTTCAAAAGACCTTGAAGCAAGCTTGAAGCAGATGAGCAAGTGGGCTAGCCTTTAAGTATGGATATAAGTTGATGTTTATCCACCTCTTCCTGTTTGCTTGAGGAAAGGTGTTTTACAATGATTGTCCCTTTTGCCATTTCATTACTACCCAATATGATCACAAAAGGAATAGATTTTCGTTCTGCATATTTAAACTGTTTGTCGAATTTTGCCTGCTCATGAAAAAGTTCACAAGCTATACCCTCACTTCTGATTTCCTCTGCCAATAACAAAATCTGCTGTTGTTGCTCTTCTCCCGTATTGAAGAAAAGAGCTGTTGTTCCTTGTTGAATATTTTCTGGAAATAGGTTTAGCTCTTCAATCACATCATATATTCTATCCACACCAAAAGAAATACCTACACCTGCAATGCCTTTCACCCCAAAGAGACCAGTGAGGTCGTCGTACCTTCCACCACCGCCAATACTGCCCATTTGCACACCATTGGCCTTTACTTCAAAAATAGTACCTGTATAATAATTTAATCCCCTTGCAAGTGAAGAATCAATAACGAGGTCCGGATTTTGTTTTGTGTTTTTGCAATTGGAAAGAAGATGTTTAAGTTCTTGTATTCCTTCCATGCCCACAGGAACAGTAGTGAAAAGATCTTCCAGTTGTTTTATTTTTTCTTCATTGCTTCCTGTAATTGAAATGAAAGATTCAACAACCGCTACTTGTTCCATGGATAATCCTTTTCCAATCAATTCTTCTTTCACTTTTTCAAGGCCTAACTTATCCAGTTTGTCTATTGCAACAGTAATATCCATCATGAGGTCTTCACCACCACAAAGAGCCGACAAACCTGTGAGTATTTTTCTGTTGTTGAGGTGAATACGAACAGGGACTTTCAATTTAGAAAACACATGGCTGTAAATTAAGGCCAATTCAGTTTCATGAAGCAAGGAACTGCTACCCGCAATATCAGCATCACACTGCCAGAATTCACGATACCTTCCACGTTGTGGTCGGTCCGCACGCCATACGGGTTGCATTTGGTAACGCTTAAAAGGTAAAGTAAGCTGACTGTAATTCATAGCAACATACCTGGCAAAAGGGATGGTTAGGTCGTAGCGCAATGCACGTTCAGTAATTCCTTTATTCGTCTTTCCCTCTAACACTGCTTGGAAATCGCTTATTACCGATTCTCTTTTATCTGGATTGCTTAAGCCATTGTTCAATACTTTGAAAACAAGTTTGTCTCCTTCATCGCCATACTTTCCAAGCAGGGTTTCAGTATTCTCCATGGCTGGGGTTTCCAGCGGCTCAAATCCGTACAATTCGAAAGTCGATTTTATGGTATGCAGTATATAATTCCTCTTACGAAGAACAGGTGCAGAAAAATCACGGGTGCCTTGTGGAATAGATGGCTTCATGGCTGTAAAGTTAACGTTGTTTTTGGATGTGTAAAATTCAGATCTGAGGGCTTGTATTTTGACCACGGAACGCCAATAATTCCAACGAAAGTGACTTCACCGTCATTTTTTACAAATTTAAGATATGGATTTTCTAGTTTTGGGTATTTGGGGAAACAGATACCCATTCGTTTTGATTAAATTGCATTTATGGATACAAATTCATTTAGAGACAGAGAAGAAAACAGACAATCCAGGTACAAGGTTTTTTATGACTTAACAATGGGACTGATATGGTTTGCAGCAGGTATTTTCTTCATCACAGCAAAGTATATTGGTAATGGCTGGGGATTGGATTCACTTACCACTTCATTGTTCGGAATTGCAGCCCTGTGTTATGGGTTATTTAGGTTGTATAGGGGATTCTCTGCAAAAAAAAGAAGATGAAAAATAGTTTGAATAAGGTGGCATTATTTCTAATGGCAGCTGGTTTACTTGTGCTGATTTCTTCTTGTGAAGGAGTTAAAAAGAAGTCAAGGGTTAATGTTGGCGACGATACAATTAACACCGGAACAATTCATGTGAGTATTGATGAGTCGTTTGAACCAATCATAGCGGAGCAGATCAAAGTGTTTATGTCGCAAAATTCAAAAGCTACAATTGTTCCACACTATAAATCAGAGGAAGAATGCTTGAAAGACCTGTTGAGCGACAGTACAAGAATGGTGATTGTAACACGTGGGTTGACTGAACAAGAGGAGTTGTTTTACAAAGACACATTTATGTTTGTGCCCATGTGGGGTAAGATAGCAAACGATGCAATTGCAGTTGTAGCACACAACAAATCGAAGGACAGTCTATTTTCTGTTGCAGAAATCAGGTCCATGCTCAATGGCACAAGCAAATATCCTTATGAGCTGGTAATGGATGGTTTAAAAGCAACCAGCACAGTTAGGTTCTTGATTGATTCAGTGTTACGCGGACAAAATTTTGGGGGTAAAGTATTGGCCGCATCCAGTTCTGAGGGGGTTGTTGATTATGTGGCAACCCACCCCAATGCACTTGGTTTCATAGGGGTAAGCTGGATTGGGAACAAAGACGATTCTTCCCAATTGAGTTTTCAGAAAAGGATAAAAATTGCAGCCCTACAGTGCGCAAATTGCACAGAAGAGGTTTATGTACGCCCCTATCAAGCCAACATCGCCATGAAACGATACCCTTTAAATAGGGGATTGTATTATATCCTTAAAGAAAATTACGCTGGCTTGGGCAAAGGATTTATCAATTTCTTAACGCACGAGAAGGGGCAATTAATCTTCAAAAGAGGTTATCTTGTACCTGATAGAATGGGTTTTCAAATTAGAAAAGCAAATTTTTCAGAATAAAAATGAATTTCTTACATTTGCATCCCTATAAATTAAGAAACGATGCATAAAATGAAATTGGGTTTAACGGTGCTGTTGTTAGTAGTAACTCTTCATCTTTTTGCACAAACTGTAAATGAAGCAAAAAAACACATTCATGCTAAAAAGCACAATACTGCAAAATCAACTTTAAGAGCTGCGCTGGAAACTGATCCCAACAATCCAGAATTGATCTATTGGTTAGCACAATCCTACTTCGACCACAAGGATCCAAAAGGTGCAAAGCAAGTATTGTTAAAGCACATGGGTGGTCCATTGGGGAATAACCCTTTGTTGTTGGTAGCAATGGGACAGGTGGAATTGACAGAAAAAAACCCAAACGATGCTCGTCAGCGTTTTGAAACTGCCATATCTCTGACCAAAGGGAAAGACATTACTATTTTTACTGCAATTGGTAAGGCCAACCTGGAACAAGGAGGTGATGCTGCCTATGGTATTGAAAAGTTGAAATTGGCAACAGCAATTAGGGGATTCAAAGACCCCATGACCTATATCTATATGGGTGATTTATACCGTGCATTACAAAACGGTGGTGGCGCTGTTTCTTCTTATGAAAATGCTTTGTTGGTAGATCCTAAGTCTGCCTTGGCCAAACATAAAATTGGTAAGGTTTATCTCACCCAAGGAAGTGAGCAGCGAGAAATTTTCTTGCAAAAATTTTCTGATGCCATTTTGGAGGATCCAACTTTTACTCCTGCTTTATACGATATGTATTCATTTCACTTCTCAAGAGACGTGAACCTTGCGATTAAATACTTTAATGAGTACAAAAAACATGCAGAACCCGGTCCAGCTTTGGATTATGAAGAAGCCAGCTTACAATTCGCTTCTGCAAACTTCCAGAATGCGATTGCTAAATCTGACGATCTACTAAAGAGTCAGGGCGATTCCGCAGATCCACGCTTATACAGGTTAAAAGCTTACAGTTATGATAAATTAGGGGATTCAATCCAAGCTTTATCCAATCTGGAAATATTCTTCCAAAAAGTAAAGCATCCTGAAGACATCAATCCTGAAAATTATTTGATTGCTGCCTACAATGCGGCTAAACAAAAAACTGATCCGGCTAAAGTGGATTATTATTTTACCAAAGCAATAGAAGCAGACACAACAATTGAAAATAAGGTGGATTACACCAGGAAGGCAGCAGATTTCTTTAAAAGGTCTGCAAATACACCAAAATCTGCCGAGTGGTTATTAAAGCTTTTGGCGATCAATCCAAAGCAAAGCAAAGTAGATTTGTACAATGCAGGATTTGAGCACTTCAAAGCCACTGATTACAAGCGTGCGGATAGCTTGTTCACTGTTTACAAAACAGTATATCCAACCGAGGTATACGGACATTATTGGTCGTTCCGTTCACTTTCTGCAGTAGATTCTACTATGGAATTGGGATTGGCAGTTACAGATTGTGAGAAGTTTATTTCAATAGCAGAAGCCGACAAAGGGAAAAACAAAAACACTTTGGTTACTGCTTATGGATATTTAGCAGGCTACACTGCCAATATCAAGAAAGACCTAGCCGGCGCTTCAGCATTTTTGGAAAAAATTATCGAAATTGAACCTAATAACCAAGATGCAATTAAAAACAGAGACATCATCCAAAAAGCACTGGCAGCACCCAAAAAATAATACATAATCCTATTTATCCCATACGGGGCCCAGATATTCTTCTGGGCCCTTTTTTTATCTCCTTATTTTTCATTTTTTCACTCCCTTTTTACCTATTTTTGCGGCGTCAAATCGATGCCAATCATGTGGACATTTTTCCTGCAAGTCAAGGTATTGGGTCAAAACCCAGAATTGAGTAAAGCAAGCGACTATTTCCCAATTGGAATTCAGTTGTTGTTTGCTATTGGTTTAGTTACAGTAATGATCTTGGGATCGCAACTTTTAGGTCCAAGAAGAGTGACAAGTGATAAGCTTCAGAATTTTGAAAGTGGTATAGAACAGTTCGGAAATGCACGTCAGCCCATGGCCATCAAGTATTTTCTAGTGGCAATCCTATTTGTGTTGTTTGATGTAGAAGTAATCTTCTTTTATCCCTATGCCGTTAATTTCAAGGGATTGGGTTGGGATGGATTTTGGGCAGTGTTGATGTTCGTTGGTTTTTTCCTTGCAGGCTTCATCTACATCATTCGAAAAGGAGCCTTGCATTGGGAAGATTAAAAAATTAATGATTAAAGAAACAAGTTCCTCAGGCATTTGTTATATAAAAAACAGTTGATTATGGAGCGTCCGGTTCGATTTAATTTGATTGAAAAAGCAACCTCAGATCGTGGCATCAACCAGGTAGAACTTCCTGATGGGCACATGGGAGAGGGTTTCTTTGCAACATCCCTAGAGAAAGTAGTAGGGTTGGCCAGAAAAAATTCTATTTGGCCCCTTCCTTTTGCTACCTCCTGCTGCGGTATAGAATTTATGGCTACCATGGGTTCGCATTATGACTTATCCCGTTTCGGATCAGAAAGGGTTGGTTTCTCACCCAGACAATGTGATTTGTTGATGGTGATGGGTACCATTGCCAAAAAAATGGGACCGGTTCTTCGACAAGTGTACTTGCAGATGGCTGAACCCCGTTGGGTTATAGCAGTTGGTGCCTGTGCCTCAAGCGGTGGAATTTTTGATACGTATTCCGTATTACAAGGAATTGACCAAGTAATTCCAGTAGACGTGTATGTTCCTGGATGCCCTCCAAGACCTGAAGCAATTATTGATGGGGTAATGAAAATACAGGATCTTATACAGGACGAATCGCTGAGAAGAAGAAACGGAGAAAAATACCAGGCCCTGATGGATGGATACGGAATTCAATAAGCCTTGATCCAAAACAAAACTATGTCACTCAGTCACGAAATAATAAAAGAGAAACTCAACAGCCAGTTTGGCGAAAAAATACTTCATTGGGAAGAATCTTATGGCATGCTTGCTGCCACAGTCCAGCATGACCATAACCTAAAAGTGCTTACTTTTTTAAATGATGAACCAAGCTTGGGGTTCCAATTTTTGACTGACCTCACTGGGGTTCATTACCCAGATCGCAAAGGGGAAGAACTCGCAGTAGTTTATCATGTTCATAACTTGAAAGAAAATGTAAGGTTGAGACTTAAAGTATTTGTACCCATTGAAAAACCGGATGTGTATACAGCAACAGGACTCTTCAGTGGAGCCAATTGGATGGAAAGAGAAACCTATGATTTCTACGGTGTCAATTTTATTGGTCACCCTGATCTTAGGCGTGTGTTGAATGTAGACGAAATGGATTATTTCCCGTTACGCAAAGAATATCCCCTGGAAGACCAGACCAGAATTGATAAAGACGACGAAATGTTTGGCCGTTAAACCAAAGAAAAATGACATCTGAACAAGTCAATATAAACTTACCGGAAGGTTCTATAGAGAAAAAAACCACAAGGTTAAATTTGGGACCAACCCATCCTGCCACACACGGGGTGTTCCAAAATATTTTGGAAATGGATGGTGAACGTATCATCAAGGCTGAATCAACTGTAGGGTATATACACAGGGCATTTGAAAAAATTGCCGAAAGAAGGCCGCTCTATCAAATTACTACACTTACTGATCGCTTGAACTACTGTTCAGCACCGCTTAACAACATGGGATGGCACCTCACTTGTGAAAAATTATTGGGTGTAAAGACCCCTAAGCGAGTGGACTATCTACGGGTGATTATTATGGAATTGTCTCGTATCTCTGATCACTTGATTTGTAACTCTATCGTGGGTGTAGATACTGGCGCATACACAGGATTTTTATATGTGATGCAATACCGTGAACTGATTTATGAAATTTATGAAGAAGTTTGTGGTTCTCGTCTCACAACAAACATGGGTAGAATTGGGGGATTTGAAAGAAATTTTTCTGAAACTGCTTTCAGAAAAGTTGAAAAGTTTCTTGAAGAGTTTCCAGTCGTTTGGAAAGAATTTGAAAATCTGTTTAACAGAAACAGAATATTTATTGAAAGAACCGTAGGAACCGGAGCCATATCCGCTGAGCGCGCATTGAACTATGGTTTCACTGGTCCAAATCTTCGTGCGGCTGGAGTAGATTACGACGTGAGGGTACATAGCCCTTATTCTTCTTATGAAGATTTTGATTTCATCATACCCGTGGGAAAGACAGGTGACAATTACGATCGTTTCATGGTGAGAAATGAAGAGATATGGCAATCGCTTAGTATTGTACAACAAGCCTATCAAAAAGTACAGGCATTCAAAGGAACAGAAGCCGATGTTTATCATGCGGATTCCCCAGAATATTATTTACCTGCAAAGGCTGATGTATATACCAAAATGGAAGCACTCATTTACCATTTTAAAATTGTTATGGGGGAAACCGATATTCCTGCTGGGGAAGTGTACAATAGCATTGAAGGTGGAAATGGGGAACTCGGTTTTTATTTGATTACTGATGGCGGTCGAGCACCTTTTAGGTTGCATTTCCGTAGGCCTTGTTTTATTTATTACCAAGCTTATGCAGAAATCATAAAAGATACCATGCTCAGTGATGCGGTGGTTACGTTGAGTAGCCTCAACCTAATTGCAGGAGAAATGGATGCATAAAGATTCAAAAAAGAAAAAATGATCAAGTTCTCAGAGGATAAAATGAAAGAAGTGCAAGCCATGATTGCACGTTACCCAGAGGGAAAACATAAGAGTGCGCTCATTCCTTTGTTGCATTTGGCACAGGATGAGTTTGGTGGATGGCTGAGTGCGGAGACCATGGATTATGTAGCTACTTTGCTGCAATTGGAATCTATTGAAGTGTATGAAGTAGCTACCTTTTACAGTATGTTTAATTTGAAACCTGTTGGTAAACATGTTTTTGAAGTCTGCCATACTGGTCCGTGTATGTTGAATGGAAGCGACAAGATCATTGAATACATCAAGAAAAAATTGTCAATCAGCGTTGGTGAAACAACTGCGGATGACCTATTTACTTTAAAGACTGTAGAATGTCTAGGTGCATGTGGCTATGCACCTATGATGCAATTGGGTATTCATTATCGCGAACATCTTACAGAAGCGAAAGTGGATGCAATTATTGAAGAATGCAGAAATAAAAAATAAGAAAGCGGAAAAACTGCAACATGGCAAAAAAATTATTACTTGAAAAAGCACACGTAGAAGGTATCCGTTACTATGACGTGTATAGAAGAGAGGGCGGTTATGCTGCTGTTGAGAAAGCCCTAAAAATGGATACTGGAGCTGTTGTGGAAGAAGTGAAGAAAAGTGGACTCAGAGGAAGGGGTGGTGCAGGTTTCCCGGCAGGTATGAAATGGAGTTTTCTTGCAAAACCAGAAGGTGTTCCTCGTTATTTGGTTTGCAATGCTGATGAATCCGAGCCTGGTACTTTCAAAGACAGGTACCTCATGGAAGTCCTTCCGCATTTGCTAATTGAAGGACTTATTATTTCTTCATACGCATTAGGTAGCAACATTACCTATATTTATATACGTGGTGAATATGCATGGATAGTTGCTATCCTTGAACAAGCGATCAGCGAAGCCAAAGAAAATGGATTTTTAGGAAAGAATATTTTAGGTAGTGGCTTTGATTGTGAAATCTATGTACAACGTGGTGCGGGTGCGTATATCTGTGGTGAAGAGACTGCCTTGATTGAATCTCTTGAAGGCAAAAGGGGCAATCCACGTATCAAGCCTCCGTTCCCAGCAGTAAAAGGATTGTGGGATTGCCCAACCGTTGTAAATAACGTAGAAACCATTGCAGCAGTTGTGCCCATTATGAATATGGGTGGTGAAGCGTATTCAGAAATTGGTGTTGGCAGGTCTACAGGTACAAAATTAATTTCTGCTTGTGGGAATATCAATAAGCCGGGTGTTTACGAAATAGACATGACTATTTCTGTAGAGGAATTTATCTACAGTGAAGAATATTGCGGTGGGATACCCAATGGGAAAAAATTAAAGGCCTGTATTCCTGGTGGATCTTCAGTGCCAATTTTGCCAGCCAACTTACTTTTAAAAACGGCGAAAGGAGAAACAAGATACATGAACTATGAAAGCTTGTCTGATGGTGGGTTTGCTACAGGTTCCATGATGGGGTCTGGTGGGTTTATTGTCTTGGATGAGGATCAGTGTATTGTTCGCAATACACTTACGTTGGCGAGGTTTTACAGGCATGAGAGTTGCGGACAATGTTCACCATGTAGAGAGGGGACTGGTTGGATGGAAAAAATTCTGAATAAGATTGAATATGGAAAGGGGGAGATGAGTGATATTGATTTGTTGTGGGACATCCAACGCAAAATTGAAGGAAATACCATTTGTCCATTGGGTGACGCTGCAGCGTGGCCAGTGGCAGCAGCAATCAGACATTTTAGAGATGAATTTGAATGGCATATCAACAACCGCGAATTGTCGCAAACCCAGAACTATGGGTTAGCGCACTACGCAGATCCTATTCATGTTCCAGAGCAAGTAAACGCATGATGCTATAAAAAATACATATGGCTGAAGAAGTTAAAAAGTTAAAAGTAACGATTGATAACATCACATTAGAAGTACCTCAGGGTACAACTATCTTGCAAGCTGCACGTATGGTTGGTGGTGATGTTGTTCCTCCTGCGATGTGCTATTACACTAAATTAGAAGGTAGTGGTGGTAAATGCAGAACCTGCCTGGTTGAAGTAAGTAAAGGAAGTGAAGCCGATCCGCGACCAATGCCTAAACTGGTTGTCAGTTGTAGAACAGGGGTCATGGACGGTATGGAAGTGAAGAATATCACTAGCCCTAAGGTAAAGGAAGCAAGAAATGGCGTTGTAGAATTTTTGTTGCTGAATCATCCATTGGATTGTCCAGTTTGTGATCAGGCAGGTGAATGTCATTTGCAAGACCTGGGTTACGAGCATGGTAAGCAAGGAACTCGTTACGAGTTCAAGAGACGCACATTCGACAAGCATGATCTTGGTCCGTATATTCAATTACACATGACACGTTGTATTTTGTGCTACCGTTGTGTGATTACTGCCGATCAACTTACAGAAAAGCGTGTGCACGGTATTTTAAGCCGAGGCGACCATGCAGAAATTGCCACTTATATTGAAAAGTCGCTAGACAACAACTTCATCGGAAATGTAATTGATGTTTGTCCAGTTGGCGCACTCACAGATAAAACATTCAGGTTCAAAAACCGCGTATGGTTTACCAAGCCGGTAAATGCCCATAGGGAATGTTCTTGCTGCTCTGGTAAGGTAACACTTTGGCAACGTGGGGAAGAGGTACTTCGTGTAACAGCAAGAAAAGACCAATGGGGTGAAGTGGAAGAATGGATTTGTAATGAATGTCGTTTTGAAAAAAAGAAAACCACTGATTGGGTAATTGAAGGGCCAACGCATGTAAGCAGACATTCAGTGATTTCACAAGGGCATTACGAAAATATGGTTAAGCCAAAAGAAACTTTTTCTGCAGTTCACGATGGAAGAAAACCAAAATTGCTGATGGACATCCACAGTGTGAGTGAAGTCAATGATCCTTCAATAGATCTAAGCGAAATTCAAGGTCCAGCTACTGGTGCCGTATTTAATCATCCAAAACAAAAAGCTTGATATGGATATCTTAGCTGTTGATTTGATGTTAGGTCTGGAAAAACTGCTTCTAATTGGAGCAATTATCTCTTTCTCATTGTTGGTAGCAATGTACACAACCTATGGGGAAAGAAAAATTGCTGCTTGGATGCAAGACAGACGTGGTCCAAACAGAGCGGGTCCTTTTGGTTTACTCCAGCCCGCCGCCGATGGTTTGAAATTGTTTTTTAAAGAGGAAATCATACCGCTGAGCTCAAATAGAATACTGTTTGTAATGGGTCCTGCACTTGCAATGATTACAGCTATGCTAACCAGCGCAGTAATTCCTTGGGGTGGGTATATAGAAGTTTTTGGCAAACAAGTGAGTCTCCAAATTGCAGATGTAAATATTGGAATTCTGTACATATTTGGCGTAGTGAGTTTGGGTGTTTATGGTATAATGATTGGAGGATGGTCATCTAACAATAAATTTTCTCTTCTTGCTGCTGTGCGTGGGGCTTCGCAGATCATCTCTTATGAATTGGCAATGGGCCTTTCACTTATTGCTTTGCTCATGATGACGGGCACCTTGAGTTTGAAAACGATTGTTGCTCAACAAATGGAAGGTGGATGGAATATTATTTATCAGCCGCTTGGTTTTTTGATATTCTTGATTTGTGTATTTGCAGAATGTAATAGAACGCCTTTTGATTTACCGGAAGCAGAGAATGAATTAAACTTTGGGTATCACCAAGAGTATTCATCTATGAAGCTTGGATTGTATTTGTT
>CAMDFC010000003.1 GCA_945897185.1 Chitinophaga pinensis
CTTTTGCTCCTTCAATAAAGGATTCAAATACATTTACTTTCTTATAAATTCCACCAGTTAAAAAAATCAAGAAAATAAGTAGAATGAGTCCATTGCTCAAAGCACTGGAAAAATGTTCAATTTCAACCTGGTTGAGAAATATTTTTAAATACGCGATCAATAGACCAATTAGGGCAGATAAACCCAAGATCCAGGCCAAAATAACGGGCTGGAAAAGATTGATTTTTTGTCTGAATGAAACTATAAAAAGTGCAGCCATTGTAGCAGCGAATGTAGCAATCATGCAAGGGATAAATATGTCTGTAGGATTGGAAGCAGGCGGATTAACGGCAGCGCGCATGGCAATAATGCTAATGGGAATTAGGGTTAAACCAGATGCATGTAAAACTAAAAACATAATTTGAGCATTACTAGCCCTGTCTTTGTCGGGGTTCAAACTTTGAAGGCTTTCCATTGCTTTTAAGCCAAATGGAGTTGCCGCATTATCCAATCCTAGCAAATTAGCAGAGAAATTCATCATCATGTGTCCGTATGCTGGGTGTTTCGGTGGTAATTCAGGGAACAGTTTGCTAAAGAAAGGAGCGACTATTCTAGATAGAAATCGAATTGCACCTGCCTTTTCTCCAATATTCATGAATCCCAAGAAGAGGGTCATGATACCAATAAGTTTAAAAGACAAGTCAACACTGTCAGCGGATGATTTAAAAATTCCATCGGTTACTGCCTTTAGTATTAAAGGATCCCCCGTAACTGCCCATTTCACAAAAGCAATAGCAAAAGCGATAATAAAAAAGAAAAACCAGATATAATTCAATGCCATGGTGCTTTGTTTTTGAAATGTAAACCGACAATAAGATAGCTTATCGTTTCATTCGTACTATCTTTGCCACGCTAAAAAATAAATTATGGCATTACAAGCTGGCATTGTCGGATTACCAAATGTAGGAAAATCAACTTTATTTAATGCATTGAGCAGTGCAAAAGCCCAAGCTGCCAATTTCCCCTTTTGTACAATTGAACCCAATATTGGAGTTATAACAGTGCCAGACGAACGATTGGTGGCTTTAGAGAAAATTGTACAACCACAAAAAGTTGTGCCTACTACTGTAGAAATAGTAGATATCGCCGGCTTGGTTAAAGGTGCAAGCAAAGGAGAAGGATTGGGCAATCAATTCTTGGGAAACATCAGAAATACAGATGCAATCATACATGTGTTGCGTTGTTTTGAAGACGACAATGTAATTCACGTGGATGGATCAGTTAATCCCATTAGAGACAAGGAAGTCATTGATACAGAGCTTCAATTGAAGGACTTGGATAGTGTAGATAAAAAAATATCTAAACTGGAGAAACTGGTTAAAACAGCTGATAGAGATGTTATTAGAGGCATGGAAGTTTTAAAAGAGCTAAAAGCACATTTAGAACAGGGTAAAAATGCAAGAGCTTATGTAATTAATGCGGATGAGAAGGACAAATTCATTGGAGATATGTTTTTACTCACCATTAAACCCGTGATCTATGTTTGTAATGTTGATGAAAAAAGTGTGGTTATAGGTAATAAGTTCACTGAAATTGTAAAGGAAGGAATTAAGAACGAACAGGCTGAAATTTTATTTGTAAGTGCAGCCATTGAAAGTGATATTTCGGTAATGGAAAGTTATGATGACCGACAATTGTTTTTAGAAGACATGGGGCTTACAGAGAGCGGGGTTGTTCGTCTGATAAAATCCACCTTCAAATTATTGAACCTTGCTACCTATTTTACTGCAGGCGTTCAAGAAGTAAGGGCATGGACAATTACAAAAGGCATGAGTGCTCCTCAAGCAGCTGGGGTTATTCATACAGATTTTGAAAAAGGGTTTATTCGTGCAGAGGTTATTCGTTACGATGACTTTATTTCATTGGGTTCTGAAAATGCTTGCAAAGAGGCAGGTAAAATGGCTGTTCAAGGAAAGGAATACCTTGTTCAGGATGGAGATATCATGCATTTTAGATTTGCTGTTTAATTTAGACAAGAGGTACTATAAAAAAAGACCGACTGAAAAGTCGGTCTTTTTTATTGATAAACAGATTAGGAATTACTGAGGAAGCAACACCTGGTCAATTTTATGGAATACGCCATTGATTGCATGTCTATCTATTGCTGTAATATTTGAATAAGTAGGGTTACCTGCACCTTTAACGCCTCCACCTACTGATGCATTAAAAGTTAAAGTAGGTGCACCACTAAATGATGCAGAAAGCAATGAAGGAACTTGAGTTGCAACTGTCGGTAAATTAGCAGCAAATGCCCTACTCAATAACAAATGATAGGCTACAATACCTCTTACGGTTGCTTGTGGTAAAAGTGCCAATGAAGAAGGACTAGCTGGTAATCTTAGGAAAGTGAGCAAATTGATAAATGCCTGGTTTGTTGGCGCCATTACTGTAAAGTTTGCCAATGGATTGGCCAAGAAATCTGAGAATTTAGAACCTGCGGGAACACCTGCATCTGCTGCTGTAATGGCAGCTACTAGGTAAGAAAGATCAGCATCTCTTGCAATAGTATCTAACAATACTCTTCCTGGAGGATTGAGCATTGCAAAAGTAACATGAATGGTACCATTTGCAGTAGCTACATCTGGAGTAACAACGGGAATGTTATTTACCCAAACATTTGAACCTCTTTTAGAAGGAAAATTGCTAAACCTCACAAATGGACTGACATTCGGTGAAGGAAAAATAAAAGCGGTAGGCATTTGCACGTTAGGGAAAGAAGTAGGGATAGCACTTGAAGTAATATTTCTTCCCGGAATAATATGGTATTGAACAATACTGGTAACAGATGCTGCTGGTAAAGCATTGATTAAACCAAGAGAAATTCCTGAACGAGTAAATGCCGCATCATCTGGTGCAAAAACAGTGAACACATTGTTTTTGTCACTTACAGCAGGAAGTAGTCCAGCTTTTATAACCGCCGCTTTCAAGATTGAAAAGCTCGGATTGGTATTTAATACTTCACCAATTGAACTACCAGCTCCTTGTGGGAAATTAATGGGAATTGCTAAAGGAACATCTTTATTACAAGAAGCCGCAAAAATTACAACGAGCGACAGTACTGGTAACCAGTTCTTAATTGAGTTTAATTTATTCTTCATAATCATTTTTTTTGTTTGTTATTTGGTTTCAGGATCGATTAAAAAATATTGTAACCGAATGAAACATAATACAAACCACCAATTGATGGGTTAGCCAAAGCAGTAATATAGTATTGGTTCAACAAATTGTTTGCACCAACACGAACCACTGAATTAACTTTTGGAAACTTATAGCTGATTTGTCCGTCTAATACTTGGTAAGCAGGAACTACCCCACTGGCCAAATCACTTTGGTAATCAAACTCAGACTGGAAACGATAAACGAAATTGAAGCCAACTCTTTTGCTTTTTCCAATTCCATTGTTTCCTAAAGAAATATTACCGCGTAATTTAGGCGCATTGAAATAAGTGATGAATCCTTGTTCAACACCGCCCAATTTATCAGAAGATAAATTACCAGATGTGTAGAACCCACCATCGAATCTGTATTCAGCAGAAACGCCCCAACCAGATGTCTTAACCTGGGTTGGGTTGTTTATTGGAATAGAAAGAATTCTTCTTTTTGAAGCAACCAAGATATCAGCTGGACTTGGCGCATTTGTGATTGATTGAGCAACAAGTACCCTAGTGATAAAATCTTGGTAGTTACCAATATAGTAATAAGCATCAATCATTAACCTTGAATTCAATAGTAAACCTCTGTAACCTACTTCATATGAAGTAACTGCCTCTGGTTTGAAATCTGTGAATTCCTGTACTTTCAATTGACCTTGAACAAGTGCAGCAACATTGTAAACAGGGTTTCCAACTATATTGTAACCTGCCTTCATTGAAGGAACTCCACCAATCAAGATAGCGCCACCTGCTGCAAGGTTAATATACTGTTGTTGTGTTGATGGGAAACGATAGGCTGTTTGATAAGAGAACCTCAGGTGGTTATTTTTTGCAATTCTAATCGAAGCTGTTGCTCTTGGAGTAAAACGACCTTTGAAATTTTGATTTTTATCATATCGACCAGATACAGATAACTTAATGAAATCGTCTGCGAATCCTTTGGTTACTTGGGCATAAGCACCAAATTCATTGATCTTAATCTTTCCTGTTGAATCTGCAAATAAAGTTCCTTCCGAATTCAATGCAAATTGTCTGACATTACCACCAACTAAAACTTCAGCCCAATCTCCAGTCATATGACTTAGGTTGTACTGACCTTCAGCTGCATAAAGGTTGGTTTTGTCAACTAACAATCCTCCACCTTTAGAGATAGGCCTTAATCTGACAGAGTCATACATGCGTTGGAATTGAGCACTTCCAGCTGCAGGTCTTCCTAAATCAGCTGCTGACCTTGCCATATTGTGTGCATTAATTGAAGACATACCATTCAACATTCCACCCAGATAGGTTTGTCCATATTCAGTGTACCATTGTGGTGAGGATTTCCAAGCTTCATTGAACAACCTAGTTGCTACTGTAGTGTTATAGGACTGACCGGCTCTTTCCTGCGTTGTATGAGCTCTAATTGACCAGTTCTTGTGCCTAAGCTCAAGTTTATACTGACCCATTTTGAGGTCTAAGATAGAATATCGATCACTTCCAGTATAGACGGTATTACCAGCACCAAAAAACCCAGAGAAGATTGCCTCTAAAGAGTTGGTAATTTTATAATTGAAAGAACCACCCAACCTAACATTGGTTGAATTTGGATTGGTAACCTGTCTTTCACTATAACCTGTTCTTGAAACCGGGTTTGCAGTTCCTGTCAAAGTTGAAATATAAGGAGCGAGGAAAGGTGCTTGACCAGCAATACCATTTAAAACAAGGTTAAGGTCAATTGTGGTTTCATCACCATAAATATTCATTCCATCGTAGTTAGGATCAGTGGCACGGGTTCCTGGAACGACAGTCCCCAAGAATGGACCAGTTCTTGTAACATTACTATTGTCACCTGCTAACCAATCTTTCGCTTGGATCATGCCAGCAGTAATTTTATAAGCAAAACGCTCACTTACTTTCTTTGCATATCTAACATCAAAGTTGTAATAAGCAGAAGGATCGCGGTATTTGCCATCGGTGTGCATCAAACCATTTTTAACTTGGAATGAAAGACCTTGGTATTTGAATGGATCTTTACTCTCAATTAACATGGTTCCATTCATACCTCCTGGTCCGTATAGTGCAGAAGAAGCTCCTGGTAATAAATCCATACTTGCAACGTCCAAATCACCCAAGCCAATAAGGCTACCAACGGAGAAGTTTAAACCTGGAGCTTGGTTATCCATTCCATCCACTATTTGCGTGAACCTGGTATTTCCGCTACCAGCAAAACCCCTGGTTGAGATTGTTTTAAAAGTGATACTAGACGCAACCATATCTACACCTTTAAGATAGGTGGTCATGTCATAGTAATCAGCAGCAGGAGAATTCCTGATCGCAGTATTGTTGATACGTTCGATTGAAACAGGGGATTCTAAAATTCTAATTGGGGTTCTAGTTGCAGAAATAACTACTTCTTCACCTAATGCAGAAGAAAGTTTCAAATGAACTGCATGAACGTGACCTTTATGGGGTGTTTCTAATTCTTGTAGCTCATAACCAATATAAGAGAAAACGAGAATTGCTGGAAATTTAATGTCCCCAGGAACACTTAATTGAAAACGTCCTTGGTTGTTTGTAAAAGTTCCACTGGTGCTTCCTTTTAGGGAAACAGAAACAGCTCCTAAACTTTCACCCGTGGTACTTCTCACATGCCCATGTAATGTGATATTTTGGGCATTAACAAGAACTGGCAGCATTATTAATAAAAACACTGCAAAGCGCGCTATTCTTTTCATAAGCGATAATTTTGGTCAAATTTGAGTACAAATTAGGTAATGTTAGTTTGATAAAAAAATTTCAAGGGAACAAAAGCACCAATAAAAAGACATTAAATTGGCAGAATCAGCCTTCGGGTTTATTTTAGTGTTATGAATCAGGCTAAATTTCCAGGTGAAACCGCTTTTTATAGAGGAAAAGTTAGAGATGTGTATTCCATTCATAATAGGATACTGGTTATGGTTGCAAGCAACCGAATATCAGCTTTTGATGTTGTTTTGCCCAAACCAATTCCATACAAGGGACAGGTTTTGAACCAGATAGCAGCTTACATGCTCGATCAAACTAAGTCCATTTGCCCAAATTGGTTACTCGCAACACCAGCCCCTACTGTTTCAATAGGCAAACTTTGCATCCCGTTTAAGATAGAAATGGTGGTTAGGGGCAATTTAGTTGGACATGCCTGGCGTACTTATCAGCAAGGAAAGGTTATTTGTGGTGTGGTAATGCCAGAAGGTCTAAAGGAAAACGACTTTTTCCCTACCCCCATAATTACCCCTTCAACAAAAGCTGCTGCAGGTCATGATGAAGACATTAGTCAAGAGGAGATCATTAAACAAAGTCTTGCTACCCCTGAAGAATGGGAAATCCTTAAAAACTACACATTTGCCCTTTTTGAGAAAGGGAAAGAATTGGCTCAAAAGCAAGGCTTAATCCTTGCGGATACCAAATATGAATTTGGAAAACTAGATGGGAAAATTGTATTGATGGATGAGATTCATACACCTGATTCATCGCGTTACTTTTTTTCTGATGGTTTTGAAGAACGCCAAACAAGAGGAGAAAGACAATTGCAATTAAGTAAAGAATTTGTTCGTGAGTGGTTGATTACAAATGATTTTATGGGAAAAACTGGACAATCAGTGCCTGAAATGACGGACGAATGGATAGAAACCATTTCAAAAAGATATATTCAACTTTATGAGAAGCTTATAGGCGCTCCTTTTATACGTGAAGAACTTAGTGAATTGGAAATGATTGAAAAAACTAACGAAGCTTTATCTAAATTAATTTAGGGTCAGCCTTTTTATTACTGATGTTCGCTATTCTTTGCTTTGATTTATTGAAAATATTTCTTCCTTTGTCAATTCCCTTTCGTTTTTCTTTTTGCTCTTCTTCAGTAAGATGAATAAAATCTTGACATTCCTTACTGCAACAACCATCCAATTGCTTTTTACAACCATCACACTGGATGAATAAAAGATGACAAGCACTGTTTGTGCAATTGACATGCACATCACATGGAGATCCACAAACATGACAATTTGCAATAACATCATCGGTAATGCGCTCTCCTAGTCTTTCGTCGAAAACAAAATTCTTTCCAATGAAATGATTTTCGAGCTGTTTCTCTTTCACTTGGTTAATATAATTGATGATGCCCCCCTCCAGGTGAAAAACATTGTTGTAACCATTGTGAAGCATCCAAGCACTGGCTTTTTCACAACGAATACCTCCAGTACAATACATTATAATGTTTCGTTCTTTTTCAGATTGAAACATTTCAGCAGCCATGGGTAATTGTTCTCGAAAAGTGTCACTTGGAATTTCAACTGCGTTTTTAAAACGTCCCACTTCGAACTCATAATGGTTTCTCATATCTATGAGCAAGGTATTCTTGTCTTTCGCTAATTCGTTAAATTGTAAAGCATTTACATAACTTCCTTTATTTTCCATAGAAAAATTTGGATCATTTATACCGTCTGCCACTATTTTGGTTCTGATTTTTATATCCAAAACATAAAAAGAATTATTATTTTCTTCAACTGCCTTGTTCAATCGAAGTGCATTCATTTCAGGATATGCGTAAATGAATTCTTGTAGCTCATTAAAGAGATGAGTTGGACAATTCATCTGGGCATTAATACCTTCATTGGCTATATATATTCTTCCATATACATTTAAGCCATTTAGCTTCTTATACCAATCGTCGCGAAATTGTTTTTGATCTTCAATGGTAAAATAACAATAAAAGGACAGGGTGATTCTTGGAGTATTGTCTGCATTTGCTTTTTCTTTTAGCAACTTGCGCGACACCCTGTTGTGGAATGTTGACATAAATGATTTTAATTTCTAATTATTGAAACCCCAGTTGCAGGCTGGGCAAAATCTATAACATGTCAAATTTAATTGATTTTTACCGACTATCAATAATCAGTAAACAAAGTAGAAAAACCTTTTATGCCAATTCTAAATCCATTTTGAGGCATGACTGTTTTTCCAAAACCCCAAATATAATCAATCCTAAATAGCTTAAAAATATTATCTACCCCAACAAATACCTCATAATAGTCCTTGTTTTTTAACCATATTATATTGGTTCCAGTAACTATCCTCAAATTTAATTTTCGAATTAATGGAATTTTATTGGTCAATAACCCATTTAATTTATACTCTCCATTCAATTGTAAAAAAATCTTTTCTTTATTAGATAGTGCATAAAAGGGGGCTACTTGAAAACTTTCTACATACGGTGTAGACTTTCCAGTTAGATTTCCAATAAAATGATTGTAGTCTGGAATTTCTACAAATTGAGTATTGATAAAACCACCAGTTTCAACCCTGTACTTAAACTCTCCTCCAAGTTTAAAATTAATATCCCCTATTACAGAGAATCGCCATTTATCAAAATTAGAGTTACTACCCAACACATTTTTTATACCCTTTGTGTATTGAAATCCAAATGTTGGTGTTCTTGAAAATGAATTAACTACCCTATCTGGCAATTCAATATACTTGGTTCCAGGTCTAAAGCTTATTCTAAATCCAACCAAGAAGGCTTTATTTGATAGCATCGGCTGATTGGAAATTTCCGTAGGATAGTTAGGCGTAAACTTATTAAATACACTTGAATTACCCCATGCATAACTCGTATCTGTATTTACTAGTGGTGTTCGATTTTGATAATTCACAAAACCATTAAAATCCAATCCATTGCCTAATCCTTTTCTATAGGAAACCTGAAAGAAATTGGCCTGATACAATTTCATAAAATTATTGCCATTTATGATGGTGGCAAAAGTATTCATGATTTGTGGAATAGGATTGGCATTGTTAAATTGATAAATCCTACTTCCAAATGAAGTAATAATGTTATTTGGATATTTTTTTCCAAAACGGTAATTGGCTCTTATAAAACCATTGAAGTGTTTATTAGAAACCCCATACCTTAAAACGGGAGTAATAGACAATTGGTTTCTTCCTGTAAACTCTTTTTGAAATGTACCCGACAATTGAAGTGCTAATCCTTCGACAGTATTATAACTTACCGATTTTAATAATGGGTCATAGGTATAATTAATTTGCTTATTTCGGTTAATTATTGTTTGTCCATTAATAATAAGAGCAATAGGATTAATTTTATTTTGGATTTTATCAAGCGAATCCAGATAAACAGGATCTTCTCTTCGTTTCTCAAGGGAATCTTTCTGTTTAAAATCCCTAACCTCCTCAGAAAGTAAAGGAATGGGTCTTGATATTACCCAAAATGAGTCTGGCTGTTTATTTGATGATGAATCATATTTCATCAATACATTTCCAAAAGTCTTCTTATCAAATTCTTTGTTCGTTTGATATTTGCTGTAAACACTCGTAAAATAGCCACCGGCATCAAATCCAAAAAAATTTATTTCAGGGTAAATTGTTTGGCTTCCAATCATCCACGTTTGATAAGATACCATCTCATAATGCTGTTCAATTTTTAACTTGTCCACAAATTCAAGTTGGGATTCTTTATTCAAACTCAAACTTAGAGAATGAATATTCCATGTGTCATCAACAATTTGAATGTATCCTTCAAACAAAGGCTCGTATTTTCTTTTGGGTATAACTTGTATTCTGCTTATTTGAACGCCATTCTCAAAAAAGGCTCCTAAATATTTATAGGTATAGAACGAAAGAGCCCCATCAGCAATTGGAGAAATAAATCCTCTTGGATTGAAAGATTTTGGCAAACCCACAATATTGTTATAAAAAGAAAGTAACAATGGAGTTGCAAGTCCTAATCCATTGGTTTGACCACTTACTCTGGTGGACTTAACTACAATTTTTGTTTCAGATGATTCATTTACGTAAACATCAGAAATTGATTCTGATAAAAATATAATTTTCTTTTTTGATGTATCTCCATCTTCAAAATCAATTTTTTGTCCAAATAATGAATTAGGATAATTGTTAGTTCGAATCAACCCTTTTATATAGGCTTCACAATAGTAGGCTCCTGCTTTACTTCCATTGTATTTTCTTTCTTTAATTGCACTTCTAATAATAGCATATGCCGGATCTTTAGCACCTTGTTTTACAACAACTTCCTTTAATGTTAATTCAGTTGGTTTTAGATAGATGTATAAGTGTTGTGTGTTATTGTTAACAATCAAATCTTCCGATAATGTTGTATAACCAACATGTTGACAAACTAAAGTATAATTTCCATCAGGTATATCAAAACTGAATTCGCCATTTGAATTAGAAACTGCCTTTTTATCTAATCCCTTTAGTGATATTGTAGTAAACGGTAAGGGTTGTTTTTCCTCGTCCAATACTTTACCCTTTACTACCCTCGCAAACAATGCAAGAGATGCCAATAGTAGAATCGGAATAAGAATAAGGAATTTTAATTTCACAGTAAGCAAATCATGATTTCTTTAGAACAATAGCAAACGATCTTCCGGTTAGTGCTGACAAACCTGATACCAATGCTGATATTAAGGCAGACAGGGCAATAATTAGATACTCGTTGCTATCCTTAACAACCAGCAAACCAATTTTTTTAGCCAGAATATGGTCGTTGGAAAAACTAACGAAAAAAATCATTGACCCAAACAGAATTAAACTTCCCAAAAAACAAGATAGAAAAGATAAAAGACGGTGTTGAGGAATAAAAAAACCTGTCAATACCCCTGCAATGGCTACTGACCACCAGGGCAACATCAATCCCAATGCATAAGCTAAAAGTGGACAAATCAAAAGGGAAAATATAAATTTCATAACTATTTATTTAGAGGAAAAACTCATTTTCCATTTGTAATTTTTTTGTTTGATGTCAGTTTGGTTCATCACCTTTAAATCATAATACTCTCCTTTAGACCATGTATCTACAAAACTATCATAGTATTTACTTCCCGGATTACCGCTTTGTCCACCTGGATAAACACCAACAGCTTTTACAGGATTCTCCATTTCAATGATCATTTTCCAACTCGGACCATGATCGTGCATTGTTGCATTAATGATGCCACTACCACCTCCAATTTTCAAAGCTTCTCTAGCAAAAGGCATGGTATTGTATTTCAACAAGTGATATACTGTTGTATTTTTGTAAATCCCCCATGCTAATTTGTTTTCTTTTTCCAATTCAGCAAATTTTATAGCTGCATTTTTAAGTGAGCGGGTAACTTGGTCTTTTAATGTTTCAAGTTGGTCAGTTTCAATATTGTCGATAAAAATAAAATTTGAATCTTTTTGCAAAGCTTCTAGTAAAACAAACTTTTCTGGCTTAATAATTGGAATATTAACCCTTAACAAGTCGTCATTTAACACTACAGCACTAAGGGAATCCCACCAAATGGTAAAACAGGTTGGTCCCATTTCATTTATTTCATTATTCAGGTTCCACGAAGCAACCAAATCAAGATATTTTATCTCAACATCAGTCAATTTTGATCGATCAATATTGTTTAGCAAGATGGGGACTGCCATTTCAGCAAAAACATTATAATTGTTGTTTTGCAGGTTTTTCATATCAGCAATTGTAATACTGCTCATTGAGGCGAGATTGCGATTGATTGTAATTGGTCTGTATACTTCATAGCTACCTGGCATGAAATAAGGATACGTAGTATCCGCAGCCCTTTGGTTTGCACTACTCAAAAATCCTTGAATTGGATTAATACTGTGGGGGTTTTCATTCATTGGAATATATCCTTTCCACATATAGCTGCTATCTGTACCGGGCATAACAAATAAACCTTGGTCTTTCCATCTCAATGGAAAATTTCCTTGTTGCCACAAAGCAATATCTCCGGCAACTGAAGCAAAAATCATATTTTGTCCAGGTACATTAAAATGTGTAATCGCCTCAGCATAATCATTGTAATTCTTTGCCCTATTTAGAAGTAACCACATTTTCAACACATTAGACGTATCATGTGCAACCCATTTAAGCGCATACGCCTTTTCTTCTGAAAGATTTGTTTTAAATGAATGATCATATGTAATTGGACCAAATACAGTATATGCTACAGTATCTAAAAAAGCAGATGAGTCTTTAACCTTAATATTTTCTAAACGCAAATTGGTTTTTACCCATTGGTTGTTGAATAAGTAGTCTTGTTTTGATTTATCCTTTAATTGAATTTGGTAATAATCTTTTACATCACGACCAGCATTTGTAAATCCAAATGCAATGCTGTCGTTAAAACCAATTACTACACCTGGAATTCCAGGGAAAGAAACACCATAGGCATTGTATTCTGGGGTACTAATTTGGATCTCATACCAAATAGCAGGTAAGGTCAAATTTAAATGAGGATCATTGGCAAGAATTGGTTTACCACTTTTTGTTTTACTACCAGAAACCACCCAGTTGTTACTGCCGTTTGCAGGATTGGGCTTTTCATCTTCTGTGAAAGAAATGGTGTCTGTCCTTTTAAAATAAAGTGAATCTGCTGTCTCAGGGGGAAGAATTGCAAAAGCTGGCTTTAGATAAGGTGAGTCAGCGGTAATTACTGGGTACAAAGAATCGGGGATATCAGAATAAAGTAAACGAAATTTCTCCTCCCCTAAAATTTCTAATGCGTTGGTATATTCTAAATCTCGGTCATAACCAGCTAACGTATTGGTCATTTGTTTGATAAAAAGTGCAGATTTTAAGTTGGTCCATTTTTCAGGTTCATACCCCAAGAGCTTGTACTCAATTGGAAGATCGCTTGTATTTAATTGAGTGATAAACGAATTAACTCCTGCTGTGTAGGCATCTAATGATGTTCGTGTTTGTGGGTCTTGTTCCATTGCAGACAATGCATTTTCAGCAGCAAAAACCATTCCTATTCTCCTTTGGTTTCTGTCAAACTGTATACCCTTGCTTCCTACAATTTCACTAATTCTTCCAGCTGCTGCATGTGTTTGAAACTCCATTTGCCAAAGACGAAATTTTGCATGCAGGTAACCTTGAACAAAATAGGCGTCTTTTTCTTGTTCTGCGAAAACGTGTGGAACTAAACGTTCATCAAAATATACATCCACCTTGCCTTCCAGATTTTCTAATTTTAGATTGGCATTGAAATCTTGATTGTTAGGCTCAGCATTTCTCCAAACTCCTTCTTGCAAGCTAAGGAAGCTTCCCAAGGGAAGTGGAAGTACCTTACGGGTATCAAGTACATAAATTAAAATACCATTTACCAGTATAGAAAGGACCAGAATCAAATATTTCATAACTAAAGTGTGTATTTAAAGTTAAGGTTTAAATTTCACTGAAATAAGCCAATTCTTTGCTCCAATCCAATTTTGGAAACCGGTTTGCCAAATCCAAAGACAGGCTTTTGAATTTTGCAATAAAAAGCATGTGTTCATTAGATTCGGGATGCATAGGTTTGTGTTGGATTGCATTATTCAATTGATCAATTTCTTTCATCAATTCTCTTGATTTTCCATCAATACAAGCCGTACAAAATTTTGACCATACATATTTAGTAGCCTGGTAGTTGGGATGAACCATGTCTTCAGCATAGAACCGATAATCTCTTAAATCATCAATAATTAATTCATAAGAAGGAAAGTAAAATACATCTAAGTTGTTAACAAACTCCCCTACCACATGTAATAAGATTGACTTACTTCGGTTGTTTTCAACAAAACCATCGCGTAAATGTCTAACGGGGCTGACGGTAAAAATGATTTTTATGTTCGGATTGATTGATTTTATTTGGAGCATCATTTTTTCAAAGCTCTTCTCAATTTCAGAAATCTGCAATAATCGTTTACTGAATTTAGTCGCGGGTACTTTATGACAATTTGCTACAATAAATTGATTTTCGTACTCGTAAACAAAAGATGTCCCAAGGGTTATTATTAACCAATCGGTTTCTTTTAAAAACAAATGTGCGCTGTTGATTGATTGGTTCATTTTTTCTATTGTCAATTCTTTATCAGAATGACTTAAGCTAGAGTGAAAATCCCAATTGTTCCATAACCCATTTTGATTAAAAAGAGATTCATTATCTAAAAGCTTATTTTGAGCATAGGTTTCAATTGCACTAAAAATACTGATTGGATTAAAAAGTGTACCGTGGGGATTCTGTAAACATGTAAACTTGTACGATTTAAAATAAGCATAGATATGCTCTGTAAAACAAGAGCCAACCATTAGAACTCGATCTTGTACATTAATTTTATTCTGAAAAACGGCAGGATCAAATTCTATTCTAAAATTCATAATCGATAAGTAGACTATTTAAACATGCGTTGTTTGGATGCTTCAAAAAGAATAATTCCGGTAGCAACACCTACGTTGAATGAATCAAAATTACCTTTCATTGGGATTGTAAATTTTACATCAGCAGCCTTTGATATGTAATTTTGAATACCCTTGTCCTCACTACCCATTACTATGCAAGAAGGTTGAGTGAAATCAACATCAAATAAAACGGTAGTTGCACTCATTTCTGATGTATACACACGAATATCATTGAGATGCAGTGTATCAATCGCTTTCAACAAGCTATTGACCCGGCAAACCATTATTTTCTGAAGTGCGCCTGCTGAAGACTTTAATGCTTCATCATTAATAGCCCCAATTCCTTTATCAGGAATAATCATCACTTGCGTACCGCAACATAAAGAGGATCTCGCAATTGCCCCAATATTTCTAACATCGGTAATGCCATCTAACATTACAAAGAGAGGAATTTCACCACTTGCAATTACATGATCAATGGTTTCTTGTAAATCGAGGTATTCGATGATGCTATTAATGCCAATTACACCTTGGTGATTGGCTCTTGTCATTCCGTGTAATTTTTCGATCGGGACTACATTAATTGGAACTTGTAGTTTTTGAGCAAGTTGCTTTATGTCTTCAATTCCCTCACCCCCAGCATTTCTTTGAATGTATATCCGTTCTAACAACTGACCATCCATTAATGCCTCTAAAACTGGTTGTCTACCTATAATATTTGTTGAACTCTGTTTCATTTATAAACGATTTTCCAAATGCATAATGTATAATTTCAAAAGGGCTGCAACAGATATTGAATCTGTTATTTGTTTATTTAAAACCATCTGATAAGCCGCTAACCAGTACATTTTTACCACCCGGATATCCTCTGTTTCTTCCAAATCCATCATCCCCTCTTTTAAACCCCTAGCAAGATAAACAATTGCTTTCTCATCAGAAACTGAATTGGATAAATGCATTTCCAAAATTTGCTCCCAATTATCAGCTTCAAGACCTGTTTCCTCTTTAAGTTCACGTTTGGCAGATACCAAAGGATCAATTGACAGGTCTCCGCCACCTTCAGGAATTTCTAAACTCTGCTCATTTAATACAAAACGAAACTGTTGAACCATGTAGATATTGCCAAATTCGTCTAGTGGAACGATACCGATTGCAATATTTTTGAAATGCACTTTGCCATAAATACCATCATTGCCAGATGGATTGATAACTTTAAATTCTATTACCTCAATCCATGGATTGTCGTATTTAGTTGTTTTGTCTTTAATCGACCATTTACCGTATTGATGATCCATATTGTAAAAATAATTAAACCCTCCAATTGGAGGGTTTAATGAATGAAGTTGGACTATTTTTATTTTAGTTTAAAAGCCGCTTTAACTTTTGAAACATAATCAAGTTTTTCCCAAGTAAACAGTTCCACTTTGATGGTTTTAGTTTTACCATCTGGACTATTGAAAGTTTTGACAACGGTTTCATTTTTTCTACCCATATGTCCATATGCAGCTGTCTCGCTGTACATAGGTGTTCTCAATTTGAGTCGCTGTTCAATGAAATAAGGGCGCATGTCAAATATCGATTCAACAATTTTTCCAATCTGACCATCGGTCATGTTTACAGTTGCTGTTCCAAAAGTATTAACACTAATGGATGTTGGTTTAGCAACACCAATTGCATAAGAAACTTGAACAAGAATTTCACTGGCTACACCAGCAGCAACCAAGTTTTTTGCAATATGTCGGGTTGCATAAGCTGCTGACCTGTCAACTTTGCTAGGATCTTTTCCTGAGAAAGCGCCACCACCATGAGCTCCTTTTCCGCCATAGGTATCAACTATAATTTTTCTTCCAGTTAAACCTGTATCGCCATGCGGACCACCAATAACAAACTTTCCTGTTGGATTGATGTGGTATTTGATGTCCTTATTAAAGAGTTTTTTATACTTCTTGTATTTTGCTTTTACACGCGGAATAAGAATTTCAATGATGTCATTCTTAATTTTAGCTAACATTTTACCTTCTTTGTCAAAATCATCATGCTGTGTAGAAACAACAATAGTATCAATTCTAACAGGCTCATTTTTATCGTTGTACTCTAAAGTAACCTGAGATTTTGCATCTGGACGTAAATATTTTATTTCTTTATTTTCTCTTCTAAGTGCAGCAAGTTCAATTAACACTTTATGTGCCAAGTCGAGCGCCAATGGCATATAATCTTCAGTCTCGTTAGTAGCATAACCGAACATCATCCCTTGATCACCTGCACCTTGATCTTCTTTCTTTTTACGATCTACACCTTGGTTAATATCAGATGATTGTTCATGTATAGCACTCAAAATTCCACAGCTATTAGCTTCGAACATGTACTCACTTTTGGTGTAACCTATTTTCTTGATTACACCTCTGGCTATTTCTTGTACATCTAAATAAGCTTTTGACTTTACTTCACCTGCCAAAACAACTTGACCAGTTGTTACAAGTGTTTCACAAGCCACTTTAGACTGTGGATCAAAAGCCAAAAAATTATCAATTAAAGCATCTGAAATTTGATCAGCTACTTTATCAGGATGTCCTTCAGATACACTTTCTGATGTAAATAGGTATGGCATATTTAGTTATTGTTATTTTTGCAAATATATAAATGAATCTTAGAGTTTAGAGTAAATAACCCTGATTTTCATTTTTTTAGTACTGTGGTTACCACCTCCAAGAACAACATTACCTCTGGCTAGGTTATTCAAAGCAAAGGTGATGAGTAAGTCTTCGTAACGGAGCGCATAAGGAGCGAACAATTTCAACTGAAAATTTGGAGTGTTCCTCGTTATGATTCCTTGTAGATAACGCGTAATATTCATGTTATAACTAGAAACGACGTTATTCTCAAAATCTTTAATATATTTTCTAGTCCCACCAAAGAAAATGGGTTCAAATTGACCGTCAAGAAACGCATCAGTTAGAAAAGGGAGGTAGGCGTTGTTTATAGAATCTAGAAATTCCATGTAAAGAAATTCGGGAGTTTCAAATAAACCGGGTCTTTTTCCAGGGGTATTTACTTCTTCCATGGAAAGTTGGGCTAAATGAACCATTACATTCCCTTTCTTCTTTTTAAACTCATCAAGACCAGGTATTTTTAATAAGGCAAACGTACCAGGAGCGGCTTGTAAATAGACTAAGCTATCTCCGCTGGGTTTGCTACCAAGATGAAGAGCAGCTTCACTTCCATTGTAAACACGCTGAATATTATTTGCACCAGCACCAGGGTAAAGACCATTGAATTTAAAATCTCTGTAAGTGGTATCGCGAATGCCTAACTTATCGTATCTGTAATAAATTCTTAGATGGGTAGAAGTATCACTCATTGCAAAACTCATCAGTCCGTTTGCACTGGTACCATTGGTTTGAGGTATAAGAGCAAACCCTTTGAAAAATTCGCGGAAAATTGTGTCATTGAAATAGGGACTTCTCGAAGAGGTATCAAAAGCAAGTAATGATCTGGCAAAACTGTTGTTGAGTTTTATCCTAAGTTGGTTAACCCGGGTCTGCCTAAAAAGAACTACTGAATCATTCAGTTCTTTTGGAGCAAAAGTTTTTGTACCGAGTAAATCTCCGTATCTCACTGACTTATTTGTGTTATATGCAGTTGCTACATTAAGAAGTTCGGTAACTCGATGTACATTAATGGTTTGCAATGCATTAGAATCACCAAAAGTATTGGTCCATCTTAAACACAAAACCGCAGAGTCAATGTAAAGACTATCAGCTGTGTTTTGAAAGAAGTATGGAAAACTTGGAGGTTTCAACTCCATAAAAATGGATGCGGTGGTCTTTCCAAACTGAGGATCATTAGAAATGTGCCCTAAAATGTACTGGCCAGCATTACCATTTGCATCTCTTCCTAATTTAGGAACGAGTGAATCAGGGGTTATTTCGGTAGTTGTAATTACTTCGAATGTGGTATCGAAAGTGTTTATGTTATCAACTGCAGGAAGCAATTCAGCTCCAATATCTGTCCCCTTTATTTTTGTGCAATTGGCAAGAAAAAAGACAGAAAAAACGAAAAAGGATCCTTTCAACAAGTTTCTATATCTCACGTAGTTAATTTTAACTTGGTCAGTCATTACTTGTTTGCAAGGTCGCTATACAATTGTAAATACTCTGTTAAATCAGAGTCGGCTTGGTAAGAAATGATTTTTTTGCCTTTTACTTTAGAAAAAGACTCCAAAAGTTTTTTATCTACCTTATCATCACCAAAAGATATTGCATCTGCGTAACTAGCACCCCCACCCAACATGGCCAAATTATTATTGTCTTTATAGGGCTCTTGGTCTTTCTCCTTTATTAAAGAATTAATCATGCTGTTTTTTAAAAAAGCAGCGCCTAGTTTTTCCTTAAATGTATTTTGGCCCACTGTAAATAGTACTTTACTGTTACTAAAAACAGGTTCTTTTTTATAGGCCGTTTTCAAGAACAAGGGTATTAAACCAGACATCCAACCACTGCAATGAATAATGTCTGGGGGCCATCCAAACTTTTTAACCATTTCTAAAGCTCCTTTACAGAAGAAAATAGACCTAATCCCATTGTCGTCATACCACTTCTCATTCTCATCATTAAACACAAACTTCCGCTTAAACATGTCTTCATTGTCTAGAAAATAAACCTGAAGTCTTGCATTTGGAAGTGAGGCTACCTTAATTTGAAGTGGATAATCATCATTGTCAATGGAAATATTAATACCAGAGAGCCTAACCACTTCGTGAAGACGATGTCTTCTTTCATTAATTGTACCAAACTTAGGCATGATGCATCTAACCTCGTAACCAGTATCATTGGCTTTTATGGCCAATTTATTCACGATTTCAGAAAACTCAGTGAGTTCCAGGTATGGTGACATTTCATTGGCTATAAAGAGAATTCTTTTCTTAATTACCATATTGAAAGGTTAAGGGAATGTGAACTATTTGCAAATTTAAGAAAAAAAGCGCAACTCGAAGAGGTAATCATCAGGGCTAATGGTTTATAATACCTAATTTTAGAGTGTTTCAATTGAAAAAATGATCCCGAAAAAAGCTAAACAAACGGCACAATTTCTCCTGTTTTTCGGTCTGGGCGTTTTTCTTCTTTGGTTAACTACCCGATCTTTAACCAGTAAGGAAATCAATAAAGTAAGTGATCTGGTCTTACACGCAAACCTCATTTATGTATTTCCGAGTATAGGGGTACTGATCCTCAGTCATTATATTAGGGCATTGAGATGGAAAATGCTGATGGATCCATTGGGAATACCTACCAAAATCAAAAACGTTTTTCTCTCTGTACTTGTGGGTTATTTTTTTAACCTGGTCTTTCCTCGTTTGGGTGAAGTAATGAAATGTAGTCTGATGGGGAAATATGAAAAAATGCCAGTAGATAAACTTATTGGAACTATGGTGGCAGAGCGAATGGTAGATTTGGTCTGTCTAGTGTTTGTTATTGTACTAACCATCTTTATTCAAATTGAAAAAGTGGGTACTTATGCAAAAGAATTGTTGGATAACCTTTTGGGTAAAGCGAACAATGCACTTATTTTTACCCTACTTCTAGGCCTCTTTTTTTTAATACTAACCGTTCTGTACAATAGGTTTAAGAATAGCGCATGGTTCATAAAAATCAAGCACTTTTTTATCGGTATTAAACAGGGTTTATTTACCATTGGTAGTATAAAAAATAAGGGGCTTTTCTTCCTTCATACTTTTTTGATATGGTTTTTGTATTTACTAAGTATTCGCATAGGACTTTATAGTATGTCTGAAGTTGATCATCTATCTTGGGTTCCATCGCTAACAATTCTAACTTTTGGGAGTTTTGCAATGATTGCAACCCAGGGTGGTATCGGTGCCTATCAATTAGCAATTCAAAAAACACTTACCCTCTATGGGGTAAATGAGGTTTCTGGTTTGGCCTTTGGGTGGTTGTTGTGGTCAGTACAAACCGTCATGATTTTGGTTGTAGGTCCTATTGCCTTGTTTTTACTTTTTTATACCAACCAAAAGAAGAAGTCAGGTTCTCTTTTTTCTTAATTTTTTCTGAAAACTTAAACACGGTTCATTTTGATTGAATGAATAAACTAAATTGCCACAATAAAACCACATATGAAAACGTATAAGAACACCCTGGTTTTGGTAGTTTTGACCGCATGCAGTAGTACCCTTTTTGGCCAATCTGTTGTAAATTTTTATGAAAAAGGATGGCACTTAGAAGACCCCTCTTCCCAATCAGTTCATGGGATAAATCTAGAAAAGACCTACACAGAACTTCTTAAACAAAAAAATCCTAAAAAGAAAATAATCGTCGCCGTTATCGACTCCGGTATTGATACCGCTCATGAAGACCTAAAGCCCGTGCTTTGGAGAAATGAAAAAGAAATACCGGGAAACGGAATTGATGATGATAATAATGGATATATAGATGATATCCATGGATGGAACTTCATTGGGGGGAAAGATGGAAGAAATGTTGGGAAAGACAGTTATGAGGCTGCTCGGGTCTATTATAAATATAAGCCTGTATTTGGAGATCAAGCAATAAATGAAAACACTTTAACGCCAGAGAGAAAAAGAGCCTACCAAAATTACACGAAAGCAAAGTATCAGTTGGAGTCTCAGGCCAAAGAAGCAGCAATGTTTGTATTGATTTTAAAAGATCTTGTAGCCAAGATGCCCGCTGCTGATAGTGTTCTAAAGATCGCTATTGGTAAAGCAAAATATACTGGGGATGATTTAGCCAATTTTAGCAGTGTCGATCCAAACATTACAAAAGCGAAATCTGTTCTTCTTGGTTTCTTCCAGCAAACACGTCAAATGGAAAGCACCAACGATGCACTTATATCAGAGTTGGTTCAGTTTTACGAAGGTGAAAAATCCAAAGTAGAGGCCGTAGAAAAAGAGCCAAAGCAATACCGTGCAGAAGTTGTAAAAGACAATTATGATGACCCCAATGATAAGTTTTACGGAAATAATGATGTTATGGGAACAGACGCTTCACATGGCACCCATGTTTCAGGAATCATTGGCGCTTCTAGATCAAACAACTTGGGAATCAAAGGTGTAGCCGATTATGTATCGATCATGCCTATTCGTGCGGTTCCTGATGGCGATGAGCACGACAAAGACATAGCCAATGCAATTCGTTATGCTGTTGATAATGGTGCTTGGGTAATCAACATGAGTTTTGGTAAAAGCTTTTCCCCTGAAAAAAACTGGGTTGATGAAGCTGCTAAATATGCAGAGTCGAAAGGTGTATTACTGGTTCATGCTGCTGGTAATGATGCTAAAAACGTTGATATTCAAGATAATTTCCCTTCCAGAAATTACGACAACGACACCACCAAGACTTTTTCAAACTGGATAACGGTCGGTGCAAGTGGATCTCGTTTAAAAGAATTGGCTGCACCATTCTCCAATTATGGTAAAAGAGAGGTTGATGTTTTTGCACCTGGAGTAAGAATTTACTCTACAGTTCCGGGTGGCAATACCTATGCTGAAATGGACGGAACCAGTATGGCTTCACCGATCGTTGCTGGATTAGGAGCCTTAATGCTCTCCTATTATCCTGAGTTGAGTCCACAACAGGTAATTTCAATTATTAAAACATCTACACTAAAAATGGCAGACAAAAAATTTTCAAAACCAGGTACGGAAGATGAAGAGGTTAGTTTAATGGAATTGTCTTCAACAGGTGGCTTAGTAAATGCGTATGATGCAATGAAACTAGCATCAAATACTAAGGGTGAAAGAAAAATGGAACAAGCCAAAAAGTCAAAGTAAATAAATCAATTAATTTGAATCATTCAGCCTTACAACACCCAAAATTTTTCAATAGGTATGTTGAAAAAGTTCCGCATGGTGATCTTAATCAGTTGATGAAGACGGCTTATCAAGATTTACAATCCGATCTGGAAATATTAAAAGGTGCTGAATTCAATTATAGTTACCAGGAAGGAAAATGGTCTATAGCCAAGTTAATTCAACACTGTATTGATACTGAACAAATCTTTGGTTACCGTGCATTGTGTATCGCTAGAAAGGATCCAAATCCAATTATGAGTTTTGATGAAAATCAATATGCGGATGCTTCTGAGACGAAATTTGATAAAGATGTATTGATCTCCTCTTTTGATATTGCAAGAAATCAAAATATGCAGCTTTTTCAAGGTTTTGATGTCGACTGGCTTAATAGAAGCATTAAAACAGAGCATGGTGAACACCTTAGCCTCGTTTCTCTGGCATACATCATCATTGGTCATTGGTTACACCACAAAGCCATATTGATAAACCGCTATGGGGTTCCTTTCAATGAAAAATAGAATTAATTTCCTTTTACGAGTACCCCTTGTTTAATCATGTCTGAAACTATTTGCGATGTTTCATTAACATAGATGTCTTTTGTCAAATAACCCACCCACTGTTTTCTTCTTTCCAATTTGTCATTATCAGAGGAAAGACGTTTTTCGTCTGCGTCAAGCATTTTCACCTGAAGCGGTTTCAGCTCTTTGTTGGATTCATCAATTTTCTTGAAGGCGTCCCTGATTTTCTTTTGTTCATCTCTATAAGCTGAGAGTTCAAGTGAATACAGTTTTTCATTGGATTTTTCAATCAGCAATGAAGAAGCTTTTATGGCGTTAAAAGCTGGATGGGCATTTACCCTTTCCATACTTCTTCTTTTAACAGACTCAAGATCGAAATTTGGTACTGTCTTGTTATAGATGGCCTTTTGAATTTCATCCCAAGGCAAAGCATCAGGATTGTCTTTCTCTCTGTATTTTAAACTCTCATATTGGTCAGGCAAAATCAAATTTGGTGTAACGCCTTTTAATTGAGTTGACCCTCCATTAATTCTATAGAATTTTTGTAAAGTCAATTTTACTGTGCCAATATCTGCACTTTCCTTATTTAACAGTCCAGTATTGGGCTCTAAACCAATATTACGTTGGACTGTACCTTTACCATAAGTAGAAGTACTTCCTATTACTATACCTCTTCCATAATCCTGAATGGCAGCAGCAAATATTTCTGAAGCTGAAGCTGAAAACTCATTCACCATCACAGCAAGTGGTCCATCATACAAAACCGATTTATCCCTATCCCTTAATATGGTAGGATTTCCTTCTCTGTCTTTTACTTGCACAATAGGCCCCTCTGGTATAAAGAGTCCAACCATTTGCACAACATCATAAAGAGATCCACCCCCATTATTTCTGAGGTCAATGATTATACCATCTATTTGCTGTTCCTTAAGTTTGATGATTTCACGAGCAACATCTTGTGAACATTTTGCACCATTGGGTCTCTCCCAATCAGCATAAAACTCAGGTAAAAATATATAGCCAATTTTATTGCCATTCTCAATGATTACAGCAGACTTAGCATAGGTCTCGTCTAAAACTACCTCGTCACGAATCATCGACACAATTTTAATGGTACCATCCGCTTTTTTTAAGGTAATTCTCACTTCAGTTCCTTTCTTACCTCTAATCAACTTGACTGCTTCTTCGGTTTCAAAACCAGTTAAATCTACCGGTTCGGTATTTGCTTGTCCTACTTTTAGCACTTGATCACCAACTACAATTTGTTGTGATTTCCAAGCAGGTAATCCAGCCACAATTGTTGCAATTCGGATAATTCCACCTTCATCACTTCTTAAGGAAGCACCAATGCCATAAAAACGACCGCTCATTTGTTCATCAAAAGACCTTTTTTCAATTGGAGGGAAAAAGGTGGTATGCGGATCCATGTAATTGGTAATTACATTGATAAATAAGTCGAATCGATCGTCTTGCTTAGATTTTGATACCATTCGATCAAAGTTTCTAGTAACAATCTTTTTAACTTTTTCTCTGGCTTCTTTTTCTAGTTCAGCATCCGATTTATATAGACTATCGGTTTTTTTAAGTAGGTCACGGGCATCTAAAAGATCAGCATATCTTTCGAGGGTCAGGAATTTAATGCGCTTTCTCCAGGCTTCTTTTCTTACTTGGTCGCTTTTAGGAAAATCTAATTTATCAGCATCAAGGGTGATCATTTCATTAGTAGTAAATTGAAACGCAGATAAGAGCAGTGATGGATATTGGGCATTGAGTTCTGCTATACGTTTTTGATAAATCTGGTCTATTGCATAAAAAAATTGAATTTTTTCTCCATGCATTTCATCGTCTATAGTTGTCTCGAATTTTTTAAACTCCCGAATATCTCCAGCAAGAAAAATGTTTTTATCCGGATCTAATGCTTCAATGTATTTTTTAAAAATATTTTTAGAGAACTCATCATCTACTTTTTTAGGATTGTAGTGAGCCACCTCCAACATATCCGTCACTTGTTGCAATATTAATTCGTATCGATCAGGTGGGTTAGCAACACCAGAAGTGTTGAATGTAAACAAAGAACCTGCAATCAAAAACACAATAACTATGGGCAACAATCTTTTACTAAACATAAATTTTAAGAATTTAGATCTCATATTCAAAAATAGTTGTTTTGGTTGCCTTTGAAAACTGAATTTATACAAGCGGACAAAAAGAAATGTTAAGAATGAAAAAAGGGTCCGAAAGGACCCCTACTAAAACTGGGAGGCTAATGGGTCTCGAACCCACGACCTTCTGAACCACAATCAGATGCTCTAACCTACTGAGCTATAGCCTCCGTGAAACGGAGAACGAAATTAACACAAATGTTTTCTTCTTCAAAATTGAATTTACAAATACCAATAAAGGCTAACTTCGCAAAAAAATAAAGGCCATGAACAACTGGCTACTGTTAATTCCACTTATTTCTGCTTTTATAGGATGGTTTACCAATTGGGTAGCTATAAAGATGCTTTTCCATCCTAAAGAACCCAAAAAATTCATGTTCATCACCTTTCAAGGTGTATTTCCAAAAAGACAGCGACAGTTTGCTGAAAAGCTGGGGAAACTTGTAAGTACAGAGCTTTTATCTTTTCGAGAAATTGAAGAAAAAATTGTCAACCCCGACAATATAAAAAAGTCAATGCCTTTTGTTGAATCAAAGGTAGATGACTTTTTAAGAAATAAATTAAGTGACGCATTTCCAATCATATCCATGTTTATTGGAGAAAGCACCATCAACCAGCTAAAAACCGTTTTTATGGCTGAGTTAGAGGTAATCTTTCCTGAAATGATTGCAGCTTATATGAAAAATCTAGAATCACAGCTTGATCTTGAAAAAATGGTGACTGAAAAAGTGTACGGCTTTTCGAGTGACAAAATGGAAGCCATTTTAAACCAAATCATGACAAAAGAATTCAAATTCATCGAAGTTATTGGGGGTGTTCTTGGTTTTATCATAGGTATTTTACAGGTTTTGATTACCGTCCTCACAAACTAAACCTTCTTGCGTTTCACGTGTTTAACCTTTTGTTATCATTTTATCCGAATGATTAACGAATCGGAAGGCGTCTAATATAAAAATTGTGAGTAATGTATAAATTAATGTTCGGTATTTTCTTGTTTCTTTCAACTCAAGGTTTCGCCCAAATTCCAGGTGGTGGAAGACCAACTGGTAGCCAAAACATGAACATGGGTCGTTTTTATGGAAGAATTATGGATGCAAAAACCAATAAAAATATAGAAGCCGCATCGGTACAACTCGTCCAAAGCAAAATGGATACAGCAACTAAAAAACGAAAAGAGGTGGTTGTTTCCGGACAACTTACAAAAGGCAATGGAGATTTCAACTTAGAAAACTTGCCAATTATGGGGCAATTCAAACTAAAAATAACTGCAATTGGTTATACCCCCTTAGAACAGACTGTAAAATTTGATGTGAATATGAACGGTGGTGATTTCTCAAAAATGCTAAACAATATTGATGTTGATTTGGGGAACATAAAATTAGAAATAGATGCAAAGCAATTAGAAGAAATAAAAGTAGTTGGAACAAAACCCTTCATGCAAATGGGGGTAGACAGAAAAGTGTTTAATGTTGAGAAAAACCTGGTATCAACAGGACAGACTGCTGCAGAAATGATGAAAAATATTCCTGGCGTTGATGTAGACATTGATGGCAATGTTTCACTAAGAAATGCTTCTCCAACCATCTTTGTTGATGGAAGACCTACCAACCTTACTTTAGACCAAATACCATCCGATGCTATTCAAAGTGTTGAGTTAATTACAAATCCTTCAGCAAAATTTGATGCATCAGGTGGCATGTCGGGTATCATCAATATCATTCTAAAGAAAAATAGAAAAGCAGGATACAATGGAAATATCCGAACTGGGATTGATTCAAGGGCAAGATTAAACTTTGGCGGAGACATCAATGTGAAACAAGGAAAGTTCAACTTCTTTGCTAGCTCAATGTACAACCAGCGAAAATCAATTGGAGAAGGACAGTCCTTGCGTGAAGAATTTTTCGCTACGCCTTCAATTAAGTACAATCAAACCAACAATCCACTCAGTACAGGTTTCTTCAACTTCAATAGAGCTGGATTGGATTTCTTTGCAGACAATAGAAACACATTTACGCTTTCAGCTAGTTATGTAATGGGACAATTTGACAATACAGATAAACTTTCCATCATAACAGATACGCTTTATTCAACAGGAACAGAATCAATTTTGTCTGATCGGTCTACAAATTCAAGCTTTAGTTTCAATAACCTTGGAACAGCACTTGGCTATAAACACTTGTTCCGTAAAAAAGGAATGGAAATAACGGCTGATTTGAATTACAACAACAGCATAAACAAAAGTAACGGCGGTTTTCAAACCCAATATTTTGATCTTGCCAATACTCCTAAAGGCAACTTAATTGATCAGACCCAGAATGGTAAAGGCGGGAACTCTTTTTATACCTTTCAAACGGACTTCACAAATCCACTGGGAGAAAAAGCTAAATTAGAATTGGGACTAAGAGCTGCAATAAGAGATTTCGAAAGTAATAATTTGAACTTCATCTATAGTTACGCAATTGGAGATTATATTCCCATCACATCAATTAATGCCAATTATAAATTCAATGACAAAGTATTTGCTGCTTATGGCACTTACTCTAATACCATTGGGAAAAAGACTAATTATCAAATTGGATTAAGAATAGAAAATTCAAAATATACAGGAACACTCCTTACCAATGGCAATACCTTTGGTAACTCCTACCCTTTGAGTCTGTTTCCAAGTTTGAATTTTACACACCAAATTGATCAAACGCAAGACATTCAATTCAGTTTTGCTAGAAAAGTAAATAGGCCAAACTTTTTTCAAATTCTACCATTCGTTGATTATACAGACTCACTTAATATCAGCAGAGGTAATCCAGAACTAGTACCTGAATTTACCAATTCAATTGAATTGAATTATCAAAAAACATTTAAGAAAAGTCATAGTGTTTTAATATCCGGTTATTTTAAACAGACCAATAACTTAATCACGAGATTTCAGATCAAGGAAGAAAGCTCCATACCTGATAAAGACATTTTAATAAATACATTTATCAATGCCAATAGCAGTCGTGCTTACGGTTTAGAATTTACAGCTAGAAATCCTGTAACAAAATGGCTAGAATTAACTACCAACCTAAACTTTTTTAATTCCGCTATCAACAGCAGTAATTTACAAGTTGATTTAAATAATTCACTTTGGAGTTTCTTTGGTAAAATAAATGCGAGCTTAAAACTACCTGCGAATTTCACCTTACAACTTGCTGCAGATTACAGAAGTAAAACAATCCTGCCACAGTCCAGTGGTTCTCGCAACGGAGGCGGCGGCGGTGGCTGGGGCGGCGGCGGTGGCGGAGGCTGGGGTGGATTTGTGCAAACATCAGCCCAAGGTTATATAGACCCCAATTATGGTTTTGAATTTGCATTAAGAAAAGAATTCTTAAAAGACAAGAAAGGTGCACTTACGTTGAGTATGAGTGATGTATTTAAAACAAAGGTTCTGGGTTCTTATTCTGAATCACAATTTTTTACCCAGACAAATTCAAGGAGAAGGGATTGGCAAGTACTCAGGTTGAACTTCAACTACCGTTTTGGTAAAATAGACGTTTCTTTGTTTAAAAGGAAAAATACAAGAAGTGGTAGTGATGGTATGCAGGAAGGAATGCAAATGCAACAATAATTCTAAGCCGCTTCTTATGAAGCGGCTTTTTTTACCCTCTTTTTCCAATCAACATCGGTACAAAAGAGAATTCGTCAAACTTTTCCTCTAGAATAGTTCCATCTAACTGTTTTGTTAAGCGATGCATGCGTTGATTATCCCCTTCATCTAAGGGAAGAACCATGCATCCCCCTTTTTTAAGTTGTTCCAAAAGTTTTTCCGGGATATACGGTGCAGCTGCGGTTATCAGAATCTTATCAAAAGGGGCGAATGTCGGCAGCCCTTCAAATCCATCTCCGTAGAACAACCTCAAACTTCGATATTGTTTTAGAAATTCAAACTTCTTATTTGCTTCAAATAGTTTTTTCTGTCTTTCGATTGAATAAACTTTGGCTTTTAATTCAGCCAATACAGATGCTTGATACGCACTTCCGGTGCCTACTTCAAGAATTTTTTCAAAAGGTTTAATTTGAAGCAATTGTGTTTGGTAGGCTACGGTATAAGGCTGTGAGATGGTTTGTTCTTCTCCAATTGGAAAAGCACGATCTTCATATGCTTGTTTTTCAAATGCGGAATCAAGAAAAAAATGACGAGGTACATTCATAATTGCCAAAAGCACTGATTCATCAGAAATTCCTTTTTCACGAATCTGATCAACTAATTTTTTTCTAAGTCCCTTATGTAAATAACTGTCTTCGGTTGTCCTCATTTCTATTTTTTCAAATTCAGATGTTCTGAATAAAAGTTTACTTTAAGCCAAGATCAGCAATGATTTGTTCAATTTTATTACCAAGATTGGCGTAGGCACTATCAAATAATGCTATACTGTCTAATTTGCCCTGAACACTAAAATAAAATTTAATTTTGGGTTCAGTCCCAGATGGACGAGCACTCACCTTACTTCCATCTTCTAAAATGAACTGCAAAACATTGCTTTGGGGAAGTTCAATGCTGCAAACTTGACCATTTGTTAAATCCTTTGCCTCTTTTTTATCATAATCATATAAACCTATCACTTTAACGCCCGCCAAAGTTTGAGGTGGATCATTCCTATATTTATCAATCATCGCAGCAATTTGCTCCTGACCGTCCCTACCCTTTTTGGTTATAGAAATCAGGTGTTCTCTAAACAGTCCATATTTTACATACAACTCCAAAAGCTTTGTAAATAGACTCTTACCTGCATCTTTTTCATAAGCGGCCATTTCGCAAAGCAAAGCGACAGCACTTATAGCATCTTTATCACGCAATTGATCACCAATCATTAATCCATAAGATTCTTCGCCACCAATTATATAGTTTTCATTTGCTTCTTTCTCTTTAATTAATTCAGCAATCCATTTGAAGCCAGTCAAAACATTATAACATTTGATATTGTTCTTGGATGCAATTAAGTCAATCATACCAGTAGTTACAATGGTCTTAACTACCATATCATTTTCTTTTGCAAGACCTTTTGTTTTTCTTGCTTCAATCAGGTAATTGAAAGCGAGGACTGCAGTTTGGTTTCCGTTAAGCAATACCCAATTACCATGATTATCTTTAACACCAATTCCAACTCGGTCGGCATCCGGATCTGTACCCAATAGAATATCTGCATCTAAAACAGTTGCTTTTTTAAGTCCCAAACTCATGGCTTCACTTTCTTCCGGATTCGGGTATACCACAGTAGGAAAATTACCGTCTGGATTCATTTGTTCTTCTACTACATGAACATTTGTAAAACCAAATTCTTTCAAGACTTGCGGCACCATTTTGAAGCCAGTTCCATGTATGGGAGTATATACAATTTTAAGATCATTTTGTCTCTGTATAACATCAGGATAAACGCTAAGTCCCTTTACCATACTAATGTATGCCTTGTCCATTTCTTCTCCTAGAAGGTGAATATTAGACTCCCCACCATTCCATTTTACATCTTCAACTTTTTCAATTTTTTCAACTTCAGCAATTACATTTTCATCATGCGGTGGCACCAACTGTCCCCCATCATTGAAATACGCTTTATATCCATTGTATTCTCTAGGGTTGTGTGAGGCAGTACAAACAACTCCACCATGACAATTTAATTTCCTAATGGCAAAAGAAAGTTCGGGTGTTGGTCTAAGGGATTCAAAAAGATAAACATGTATGCCATTTGCCGCCATAACATTAGCCGTAATTTCAGCAAACAACCGGCTGTTGTTCCTGCTATCATGTGCAATAGCTACTCGAACTTGCTCATTACTAAAGCAGTTAAGCAAATAGTTTGCAAAGCCTTGGGTAGCCATACCAATCGTGTATCTATTAATCCGATTCGTACCGATTCCCATAATACCTCTTAAGCCACCAGTTCCAAATTCAAGATTTTTATAAAAAGCATCTGCCAGTTCATTGGTATTGTTTACAGTCATTTCACGAATGACTGATTTTGTTGCTTCGTCATAGTTACCTTCCAGCCATTTATCTATACGAGATTGAATTTGGTGTTCCATTTCCGTGTTATTTTTGCAAACTTAATGAAGGAACCTGTAAAAAGCCATTAACTTGAAGTACAATTCCCACAGTTTGAACGAATTAGCGAAAAAATTGCTTTTCTGGTTGTTATTGACACAATTCCTACCATTGGTAAGCTTTACTCAAGATACCATTAGAAATCAATCTTCTACCAAAAAATGGGTATTGGGTGGAGTTCAAGCAGGATTGTGGGGTGGCACTTTTTATTCCTTAAACCGCACTTGGTATGCCAATTATCCAAAATCAAAATTTAAACTGTACAATGATTGGAAGGAATGGCAACAAATGGATAAGGCGGGTCATTTTTGGTCTACTTATCAAATCAGTAGACATACAAGCAATATCTGGCAATGGTCTGGTTTAGAGAAAAAGAAAGCCATTTGGGTAGGTGCCCTCAGTGGAATGGCCTATTTAAGCATTATTGAAATTTTAGATGGGTATTCAGATAAATGGGGCTTTAGTGTTCCAGATGTGTTGGCAAATACTGCGGGTGCGGGTTTGTTTTTGGGACAAGAATTGTTGTGGAATGAACAGCGGATAACCTTGAAGCTCTCTTATTCTCCCTATCAATATGGCGATCTCAAGTACCGGGCAGACCAATTGTTTGGATCAGGTGATGTTGAGCGTCTTTTAAAAGATTACAATGGACAAATAATTTGGGCAAGTGTGAATATTCGCTCCTTCTTGCCTGATTCAAAAGTCCCGAAATGGTTGAATCTGGCGCTGGGATACAATGCTAGAACCATGCTCGGTGGTTATGAAAACAGTTGGGAAGAACCAGTAGGAAACAACATCAATAGAAACGATATTGTCAGGTATAAACGTTTTTTATTGTCAGTTGATATAGACCTTACCAGGATTGAAACAAAAAACAAAACATTGAAAACCATTTTTTCAATTGTCAATGTCTTGAAAGTACCTGCTCCTGCGATAGAGTTTAACTCCTTGGGGAAATTCAGAATTCACCCCGTGGCTTATTAATGTAAATAAGCGCCACCCAAACGACCATTTTCTACCTCAACTATGATATGGTCATGAAAGGTAGTTGATAAGGAAACCCCTACATAATCAACATGAATGGGGTGGGTTTTATAACTTCGCTCAACCAAAGTGAGCGTTTCAATTTTCTTTGGAGATTCAGTTAGTAATGGCAATAGTGAATAAATAAGTGTTTTACCACTGTTGACTACATCATCCACTACGATCACCACCTTATCTTGAAAATCAATTTCAGATTGTAGTGAACAATGCAAGGGCTGTTTTTTGTCGATATCTATTAAAATCAACGACACCTTAAATGGCGTAATTTCTTCCAATACCGATTTTAGAATTTGTGCAATTGCAAAACCATTTCCTTTAATCCCTGCTAAAATCAGTTCAGTCTCTTTGTTATTTCTTTCTAAAACCTCAAAAGACATTCTCCTGAGTTTCATCAGTGCTTTTTCAGCAGAAAGTATATATTTTCTTTCCATGTAATCAGAATTAAATGAGATACAACATGTAATTTAGCATAAGAACCCTGTGAAATGAATTTTATACCACAAATTCTTTTTCTCCTTAGTTTTTTAGCTGCTGTATATCTTTTTGCAAAAAAGATAGGGAGTATAAAAAGAAATATTTTTTTGGGAGTCTCTGAAAACTTGAGCGACCATCCTGAAAAAAGGTGGAAAAATGTTTTTTTATTGGCATTGGGTCAAAAAAAAATGTTTAAAAACCTTACAGTTGCAGTTCTCCATCTTGTCATTTATTTGGGATTCGTAATCATCAATATTGAGGTTCTTGAAATCATGATTGATGGTATTGTAGGTACGCACCGTATTTTTTATGGCTTTATACCTTCCCTCTACCCTATTTTGATCAATGCATTTGAGTTACTTGCTTTAGGGGTGATTATTGTTTGTGTCATTTTTCTATACAGAAGGAACATCATTCATTTATGGCGTTTTAAAAATGCAGATTTAAAAGGATGGCCATCAAAAGATGCTAATTTTATTCTTGTTATTGAAATAATTTTAATGTGCCTTTTTTTAACCATGAACGCCACAGATACCCTTTTACAATCAAAGGGATTTGGCTACTATAATGAGCAGCTTACTGGCAATTTTATTATTTCTTCCTTTTTGCATCCGCTTTTTAATGGATTTGAAAATACTGGGTTAGTCTTCATTGAACGAACGAGCTGGTGGCTTCACATACTTGGAATTTTTGCCTTTCTAAATTACCTACCTTGGTCTAAGCACCTTCATATCATACTTGCATTTCCAAATGCTTATTTTGCTCGACTAACCCCACAAGGTAAGTTTAACAATATGCTAGCAGTACAACAGGAAGTTAAAAATGCTTTCCACCCAGAACTTGCGCCAACTGAAGTGGGCAGTATTTTAAAATTTGGTGCCTCAGATGTTAACGAACTCAGTTGGAAGAATGTTTTGGATGCATACAGTTGTACAGAGTGTGGAAGGTGCTCAAATGCTTGTCCCGCTTCCCAAACAGGAAAACTGCTTTCACCCAGAAGCATCATGATGAAAACAAGAGACAGAGCCGAGGAGTTGGGAGAAAGATTGGATAAAGGAATGGACATACAAGACGGTAAAAGTCTTTTGAATGATTACATCACTGAAGAAGAATTAAGAGCATGTACTACTTGTAATGCTTGTGTTGAAGAATGTCCGGTTAGTATTAGTCCCGTTGATATTATCATTCAACTTAGAAGGTATTTGGTAATGGAAAAAAGCACTGCCCCACAAGAATGGACGATGATGTTTGGTAATATTGAGAACAATTTTGCACCATGGAAATTTTCTCCTGATGATCGATCAAAATGGATAGATACTTTCAATTCATAACCATTGAAAACAAGCAACCCAATGCAGGTACCCATTTTATCAGAAGAGATTGCCGCTGGAAGAAACCCTGAAATTCTTTTTTGGGTTGGTTGTGCAGGCAGTTTTGACCAAAGAGCACAATCCATCACCAAAGCATTTGTGACCATCCTCAATAAAGTAGCGATTGATTATGCAATTTTAGGTTCTGAAGAAATGTGCACGGGAGATCCTGCAAGAAGATCTGGGAACGAGTTTATGTTTCAAATGATGGCTTACCAAAACATCCAGCTGCTCAACCAATATCAAGTAAAAAAAATTGTGACTGCTTGTCCGCATTGTTTCAATACCCTAAAAAATGAATACCCAGAACTTGGCGGTAACTATGAAGTGATTCACCATGCAACACTCATTCAAGATTTAATTAACGAAGGTAAAATCGTTTTAAAAGAAGGCGGCAGTTTTAAAGGTAAAAAAATCACTTACCATGATTCTTGTTATTTGGGTAGGAGTAACAATATTTATGAGGCTCCCAGAAATGTAATCATGGCACTCGATGCGGAATTGGTGGAGATGAAAAGATGCAAAAGCAACGGACTTTGCTGTGGTGCAGGTGGTGCCCAAATGTTTAAAGAGGAAGAAAAAGGAAATACCCGAATCAATTTTGAAAGGACCAACGAGGCAATAAATACCAAGGCAACCATCATTGCTGCTGCTTGTCCCTTTTGCAATACGATGATGACAGATGGAATTAAGGTAAAAGAAAAAGAAGACGAAATACAAGTATTAGATATTGCTGAACTAATTGCACAATCCATTTAATATGAATTTGAACTATATAGAATTGCTACCTGAAGACTTTTCTGATCAATCAAGGGTTTGGATATACCAATCCAACAGGTTGTTTACACTATCAGAAGCTTTGAAATTGGAGGAAATTATTGACGACTTTATAAAGAACTGGAATTCACACGGTACTTCAGTTAAGGGATTCTGCAACCTCCTTTTTGGTCAATTCATTGTATTGATGGCAGATGAACAAAATACTATTGTAAGCGGTTGTAGTACAGATAGTTCAGTAAGGCTAATTAAAGTAATAGAAGAGGCTTTTAAAGTTTCTATGTTTGATCGAACCAAACTTGCTTTCATAATTAAAGAAAAAATTCAACTGCTCCCACTCTCTCAAATTTCCTATGCCCTTGAACACAAGTTTATAGGAGCAGAAACCTTGTTTTTTGACCATTCTGTTTCAAATAAAAAGGAATTTTCAGAAAAATGGATTGTCCCACTTTCCAATAGTTGGTTAGGTAAACGTTATCCAGTCAATTTTTAACAGGTGACAATTTGTCACTTCCTTACATATTTATTAGTTTTGCAACATGCTAGAACTCATAACAAAATCAATCGACGAAAGTCGTCAAGGTGAGGCATTTCAGGGAGATCGTGTAACCAACAACAATTATTCCAAGCACTTTTATATCGAAAGCTACGGCTGTCAAATGAATTTTAGTGACAGCGAGATAATCGCCTCTATATTACAAGGCGAGGGTTTTGGTGTTACGAGAAATGTTGAGGAGGCAAATTTGATTTTTTTAAACACTTGTTCAATTAGAGAAAAAGCAGAGCAAACTGTTCGTAAAAGACTCACAGAGTTCAAGAAAATTAAAAAGCAGAATCCTGGTCTTTTAATTGGCGTATTGGGTTGTATGGCTGAGCGCTTGAAGAGTAAGTTGTTGGAAGAGGAAAAGTTAGTAGACCTAGTTGTTGGTCCGGATGCCTACCGTACACTCCCCTCCCTGATTGAGGAGGCTGGAAACGGAACCAAAGCGGTTAATGTGCTTTTGAGTAGGGATGAAACCTATGCAGATATTTCTCCTGTACGCTTAAACACAAACGGCATTAATTCCTTTGTGAGCATCATGAGGGGCTGTAACAACATGTGTGCCTTTTGTGTAGTGCCTTTTACAAGAGGAAGAGAAAGAAGCAGAGACAATGAATCAATTGTTGCAGAGTGTAAGGATTTATTTGAAGAGGGTTATAAAGAAGTCACTTTATTGGGTCAGAATGTAGACAGTTATTATTGGGTTGATTCAAAGAGCAACCATGCTGTTGATTTTGCGATGCTTCTGGAAGAAGTGGCCATGGTTAGTCCGCTTTTAAGGGTACGTTTCAGCACTTCTCACCCCAAAGACATTACAGATAAGGTGTTGCATACCATGAAAAAGTACCACAACATTTGTAAATACATTCACTTACCTGTCCAAAGTGGATCTAACAGGGTATTGCAATTGATGAACAGAACGTATACAAGAGAGTGGTATTTGGGCAGGGTGCAAAGAATTAAAGAAATCATGCCTGAATGTGCAATCAGTGCTGATATCATTGCTGGTTTTTGTACTGAAGATGAACAAGATCATTTGGAAACCCTCGACATTATGAGGACGTCTGCCTATGAATACAGCTATATGTTTGCTTATTCAGAAAGACCAGGAACATTGGCAGAAAGAAGATATACAGATGATGTACCTGAAGATGTAAAAAAAAGAAGATTAGCCGAAATTGTACAATTGCAAAACAGCTTGTCTTTGGCATCTAACCAAAATGACCTTGGAAAAATTTTCGAAGTATTAATTGAGGGCAATTCGAAGAAAAGTGATCAGCAGTGGATGGGAAGAAGTAGTCAATACAAAGTGATGGTATTTGATAAATCAGACCCATCACTTGAGCCTGGATCATATGTTCATGTGCTTGCACTTGAGTGTAGTCAAGGAACATTGATGGGAAAAATTATAGAAAAGCCTTGATTATAAAAAGTTATCAATGGATATACAAAGTATAAAAAACAGATTCGGTATAATTGGAAACTCTCCTTCACTTAATTACGCTTTGCAAGTTGCAACGCAGGTGGCAAATACCGACCTTACCGTATTAATTGTTGGAGAAAGTGGTGTTGGTAAAGAAATCTTTTCTCAAATTATTCATACTTTATCACCAAGAAAACACAATCCATTCATTGCAGTCAATTGTGGAGCGATACCAGAAGGCACGATTGATTCTGAATTATTTGGACATGAAAAAGGCTCATTTACTGGGGCAGTTGATGCCCGAAAGGGTTATTTTGAAACAGTAAACGGTGGCACCTTGTTTATGGATGAAATTGGTGAAACACCTCTTGGTACACAAGCCAGGTTGCTGCGTGTATTAGAAAATGCAGAGTTCATCAGGGTAGGTTCTTCCAAAGTTCAAAAAACAGATGTAAGGGTAATTGCTGCAACCAACAAAGATTTACTGCTTGCCACACAAAACAATAAGTTTAGAGAAGACCTGTATTATCGTTTAAATACAGTGCCCATAAGGGTTCCATCCCTTAGAGAGCGCAAAGAAGACATTATTATTTTATTTAGAAAATTTGCAGTCGATTTTGCCGAGAGATACAGAACAAGTCCAATTCAGCTCACCGAGGATGCAAAATCTCATCTGTTAAACTATCCATGGCCAGGAAATGTAAGAGAGCTTAAAAATATTGCAGAACAAATTTCAGTGCTGTCTGAAGATAAAACTATAACCGTTCAGTCACTAGAACGTTTTCTTCCAAAAAATTCAACCAACCAATTACCTATGTTAGTTTCGGCTAACAATTATGGAAATAACCAGAGTGAATTCATGAACGAAAGAGATATTCTTTATAAACTCTTTTTTGATTTAAAGAAGGATGTTACAGAAATGAAAAAAATGTTTCTTGAAATCATTCAAAATCCAAATTCGATTTCATCTGTTTCTGATGTAATTGATGAGTCTTACCTTCATGATCTTCCAATGGTAAGGCAGAAACAAGAAAATTATTCAACCAACAATGTTATTCCTGTAGCTAATCAACCACTCATACTCAATGAAGGAAATTCAATACAAGACACTATTGTTGTTGATGAATCATTGAATATCATGGACAAAGAAAAAGAACTCATTGAAAAGGCATTAAAAAAACACAAAGGAAAAAGAAAGGATGCCGCTACTGATTTGGGTATTAGCGAAAGAACACTTTACCGTAAACTAAAAGAGTATGACATTGAAGACTAGCCAATACCGCAGTTTTTTTAAGAACACCTTCCTTATCTTGTTTGGCATCCTGAGCATTCAAGGAACTTGTCGCTATTCTTTAAAAGACGTTTCTATCCCCCCAGAAGTAAAGACTGTAAAGGTTTTCTTTATTGAAAATAAGGCCCGATACATTAATCCGCAGCTAAGCCCAAAGCTCACTGATAAATTAAGACAGAAGATTGTAAATCAGACCAGGTTATCACAGACCAATAACGAAGCGGATTATGAGGTAAGTGGTTACATAAGCGACTATTCTGTGAGTACATCGGGTATTTCACAACAACAAGTAGCAAGCAATAACCTCAATGTTACGGTTCACATCATATTTCGTAACAGATTAGATGAAAAAAAGAACTTCGAAGCAGATCTTACCAGAAATTTCCCATTTTCTTCTAGCAAAAGTTTGACACAAGCTGAAGGTGAGCTAAATGAACAAATTATAAATAACCTAACAGACGAGATCTTTAACCGGATTTTTTCAAATTGGTAAACAGCGTTATATTAGCAAAATGACCAGAGAAACGGATTATCTGATACAGTCCCTTTTTGAAAAGGAAAATCTAGAAGAAATGACCTTAGATGAATTCAGGTCAACTTCCGAACAATATCCGTATTCTTCAATTGTCCAATTTTTATACAGTTGCAAATTAAAGTCCGTTTACCACCTAGACTTTCCAGAGCAGGTAACACATAGTGCACTTTTTTTCCCTTCCCCACAATGGCTAAATTATCAATTAAGCGATGAAAGTGAAATTGGAAATTTCAGGCTAAATCAATACGATGTCAATTTCAACAATGTAACCGAAGATGTTCCATTAGAAATTGAACAACCTATTGAAGACAGCTGGGAATATGACGAGGAGCAATCTAACTTTAGCAGTACAGATAATGAAATGGCTTCTGTAGAAAGCATGGGAGAATTAACTCAGCATCAACCACTCATACCAACGGATGATAACCCGGTTCAAGATCTTCAAATTCCAATTGAACCCTACCATACTGTAGATTATTTTGCCTCACAAGGCATAAAAACGCTTTTGGATAACCAAAATGACGATTTGGGTAAAAGAGTAAGAAGTTTCACTGCTTGGCTAAAAACCATGAAAAGTCTTCAACCAGTGCATGGAAATGATCAAATTGAAGATGATGATGAAGAAATAGACAATGGGAATGGAGAGCATGTGAAAACGGAAATCATTGCTACTGAAGCCATGGCTGAGGTCTATTTAAAGCAGGGTTTAGCCCATAAAGCCATAGAGGTCTATGCTAAATTAAGTTTGCAAAATCCTACCAATAGCCATATTTTTGCATCGAAAATAATTCAGATCAAAGAAAACAAGATATGACAACTCTTTTCATCGCATTAATCATCATTTCCTCCGTTTTGTTGGGTGCTATCGTATTAATTCAAAATCCCAAAGGTGGTGGACTATCTGGAACTATTGCAGGGTTTAGCAATCAGTTCATGGGGGTAAAACAAACTACGGATGTTTTGGAAAAAGGAACTTGGATTCTTTCTAGCATCTTGGTTGTTCTTTGTCTAGTTTCCACTCTTGTGATAAATTCGGATAAAGGGACAGGAACTGAGAATAATATTAAAAATATTCCTACTACTTCAGGTAGTGCTCCAGTTCAACAGACTCCTGCTCCAGTAAGTACTCCAGCAAACAGTTCAAAATAAATTATTTTATATATTAACTTGAACCCTGCTTTAATTGAAGCAGGGTTTTTTTATACTACAAGTTATGACCTCAAATAAGAAAAGATCAAAAAAGAAACAAAGTAGAAAAGGAATAAGAGTAGGCTTAATTTTAATTGGAGTTTTAGCTTTTGTTACAGCTGCCTTTTTTTATTTGTTATTTCTTAGTCCAGCTACAAAGTTCGAAAAAGATGAAATTACCCTCTATATCAACCATAAATCTGCGAATAAACAATTTATAAAAAGCCAATTAGAAAACAAACTACAGACTGCTCAGTATACCACTTTTCTTGCATTAGCAGAATGGACAGGCTATTGGAAGGAAATAAAAACTGGTAGATATGTTATTGAAAAGGGAATGGGGGTCTTCACTTTATTTAGAAAACTACACGGAGGAAGGCAAGATCCTTTAAAAATTACCATTAATAAATTTAGAACCAAAAACGATTTTGCAGAATTCATTGGAAGCAAACTGGAAGTATCGCCATCTGAATTTTTGAAATTCATGAAAAACAAGGATTCCATTTCCTATTTGGGTGTTACACAAGAAACAATTTTAACCTTGATTATTCCAAATACTTATGAAATCTATTGGAATTCGGATCCAAAATCATTTTTTACTAGAATGCATAAAGAAGCAAATAAATTTTGGACAGACAAGCGGTTAGACCAACTACAGAAATTGGGGTTATCAAAAGAGGAAGCAATAACTGTAGCCTCTATTGTTGAGGAGGAAACCAATAATATTAGTGAAAAATCAACCGTTGCCAGTGTATACTTAAATAGACTTGATCGAGGAATGCCACTGGGAGCAGACCCCACAGTAAAATATGCAGTCGGAAACTTCATGTTGAAAAGAATAACTTTAAAGCACATCAATGAAACTGTTTCATCACCCTACAATACTTATAAAAACAAAGGATTGCCCCCAGGTCCTATTTGTACACCATCTGTGGGCTCGATAGACGCAGTATTAAAAGGAGAAAAGACAGACTATTTGTATTTTTGTGCAAAAGCTGATTTTTCAGGTTCGCATAGTTTTGCGGCAACTGCAGAAGAGCATTTCAGCAATGCAAGAAAATACCGTAAAGCACTTGATAGTCTGGGTATTCATTAATAACAACCAATGATCAAAATAGAACGAATCATTTTGGAAAGCCCTCCTGTAAAAACGATCATTAATTGGTCAAAAAAGATATTATTACCAGGCTTTGAAAAAATTCCACTCTATGATGTTGTGTTGTTTTTTATCAAACAGACTCAGCAAATTGGATTAAACGAGCGAGCGTCATCCATTGCATTTAATTTTCTGATGGCTATACCTCCTTTACTCATATTTGTATTTACTTTATTATCCTATATCCCTGGATCGAAAAATATTTATAGTGAAATGCTTGTCCTGTTAAATACTGTTATACCTGATGTAACAACATTTAATATGATTAAGAAAGTAATGGATGATTTTTTTGCAGGAGGTACCGGAACCTTGTCTTTTGGATTATTGTTGGCAATCTATTTCTCATCAAATGCAACATTGACCATCATGAGAACATTTCGAAAGTCAATGCTTCATATTGAAATAGAAGACCGTAATTTTTTACAAATAAGATGGAGCGCAATTAGACTTACCGCGATAATTATACTTTTGCTTCTTGCCACAATTTTGATCATGATAACTCAAACTGTCATTTTAAAGTGGATTACGGAACAATTAAATATTCAAGACAAATGGGTTGATCTTCTATTTAACCTGGCTCACTTTATAATTACATTTTTATTAATATTTATTGCAATAGGTTTAATATATAGATTTGCACCACATGTACAAAAAAAGTGGAAAATACGCTCCCCTGGAGCAATTCTGGCAACCATTTTGATTATCTCATTTACTTATCTTTTTTCTTATTGGGTAAACAATATTGCGTCATACAATAAAGTATATGGATCTTTAGGAAGTATTTTAATTCTAATGTTTTTGGTCTTTGTTAATTCATTGGTTCTATTAATAGGCTTTGAATTAAATGTGAGCATCAATTCACTTAAACGAATTTCTGAAAAAAGAAATATTATATCATGAAAAAACAACCACGACCATTCATTTTAGCTGAAACCAACTGGAAAGAAATCCAACAGCACCATTTTGACATTGCCGTATTACCCTGGGGAGCTACCGAGGCACATAATTACCATATGCCTTATGGAACCGATAATTACCAGGTTGAATATTTGGCTTTAGCCAGTGCAGAAATTGCATGGGAAAAAGGGAATAAGGTAATTGTTTTACCCAATATACCTTTTGGTGTTAATACAGGGCAACTAGATGTACCATTTTGTATCAATATGAATCCATCTACACAATTGGCAATTTTAAACGATGTATGCGATGTGCTTTTAAGACATGGAATAACAAAACTGGTCATTTTAAATGGCCATGGTGCAAATAATTTTGTTTCCATGATCAGAGAGTTGGCTGGTAAATTCCCTTCTCTTTTTGTCTGTGTAATCAATTGGTTCAATGCTGCTCCAAAACAAGACATCTTTCAAAATAAAGGAGATCATGCGGATGAGATGGAAACCAGTGTTATGATGCATCTTTATCCCCACCTACTTTTACCCTTGTCTGAAGCCGGAGATGGAGCAACTAAAAGTTTCGATATCAAGGGAATGAAGGAAGGCTGGGCATGGACACAAAGACCATGGACAATGATTACAAAAGATACTGGATCTGGAGATCCTTCACTGTCAAACCCAGTAAAGGGAAAATTATTTCTTGAGAAATGTGCTGAGCATATTTCAGAATTCTATGGAGAAATTAATGGAAAGTCGATTTCATCAATGTTAAAATAAATCTGTTAGAAAAATGAGAAGTTTGATTTTGTGTTCATTCTTGCTTTTATCAACAATAGTAAAAGCCCAAAACAACTACCAAGTAAACTTCAATTTTAAAAACTTACCAAAAAAGAATAAAACGATTGTTGATGTAAGTATTTTAAATTTTGATATCCTACCCTCAGAAAACAATGAGCAATTTGTTGTTTTTAGCAACATTCCAGAAGGAAATTACCAAGCAAAAATAAGTGCTGAAGGTTTTGCCACCCAAGTGGTATCTTTTTATGTTGATAAAGATATGGTTATCGAAGTACTGATGCAACCGGACTATAAAAACCTGGGAGATGTAATTGTAAATGCCAATAAAAGAGATTTAAATATATTTTTAGTACCCGCAGCCATTACTTCACTTAATTCAAAACAAATTAGAGATATGCGAATTTGGGAGGTCAGTGATTTGTCGGGTTTAGCCCCAAATCTCTTTTTATCAAATTCAGGAGACAACAGAAATGTAACTTCGATTAGAGGTATTACTACTACATCATATGAACAAGCTGTTGTTACATATATAGATGGTGTTGCTCAATTTAATTTAGACACATACATTCCACAATTACAGAACGTGGATAAAATTGAAATTATAAGAGGCGCTCAAGGTACTATGTATGGAAGAAACGCAATGGGTGGTATCATTAACATTACCACCAAAAAGCCACTAAATAAAACAACAGCATTTGCAGATGTTCAGCTTGGAAATTTCGGTCAACAACGTTATTCTGGAGGTATAAGTGCACCAATAATTAAAGACAAACTGTTCATAGGTGTATCTGCTATGCATGACAAAAAAAATGGCTTTTTTACAAATACCTTATTCAATGAAAAATATGATAAGCAACAGCAGTCAATGGTCGATCTGCAATTGAGGTATTTTTTAAAGAAGAATTGGAGTATAATGGCTGATTACAAACAATATATTGGAATAAACAATGGTGCCTTCCCTCTTGTAAATGACCTTACTTCCCTATTTGAAAAACCATATGAACTTTCGCAGAATCAGTTATCTCTAATGAGAGACAACACATCAAATTCTTCAGTGAGTATAAAGCACAAAGGTCAAAAATTTGATTTAACTATTCAATCTTCTTATCAAAGAAATTACCGATACTATGAAAAAACTTTAGATGCAGATTTTTCACCAGCCGATATAGTTGGGGTGTTTAATAATTATGGAAACAAATACAATACAGTTGGAATTTTTTCCAATGAATTACGTTTACAATCAACAAAAGACATCAATTCTGGCGGATTAGAATGGACAGCTGGCATCTTCCATTTTATGCAAAGAAATCCGGGTAGACAAGCCATTGTCTTTGGCAGCGATGCAAGGTTCATTGGAGTACCCGATGTAAATTTCGCATTGATATCAAACAACAATGCACAGAACAATGGTTTGGCAGTCTATGGAAACCTTGGATATAAATTGTCAAAAAACTTATCACTGATTGGGGGCTTGAGAATGGATAATGAAAACAGAAGATTAACTGTATCAAGCGAATACGAAATGCAGCCGCAGTCACCCATTGTTACTCAACCTCCTATTTCATCAAAAACCAATTACACTGCATTTTCTCCAAAACTGGGCTTACAATATCAACCAAAAGAATACCAACAAATCTATTTAACCTATTCCAGAGGATTTAGAAGTGGCGGTTTATCTGGTATTGGTTCTGATCCATCGCAGTTACCGCTCAAGGCTTTCCTTCCCGAATTCAGTAATATGTTTGAGTTGGGCACTAAAGGAAGCAATAAAAAGCAAAGCATCAGGTATGGTTTTGCTGCATTCTATAATTTGGTTACGAATATTCAAACGCCATTATTGGTTCTACCCGATGCGGTAGTAATAATACAAAATGCGGGTAGATTGAGGTCGTTTGGTATTGAATTTGAGATGATGGCTCAAATTACTAAGGGTCTATCTCTTCAATATAATAGCGGTTTTACAGATGCAAAATATATTAAGTTAGAAGGGGTAAATGATGGCGAACAAATTGATCTTTCGGGAAACAAACAAGTTTTTACCCCTGCGTATACAGAATCCATCGGTTTACAATACGATTTAAACATTGGCAAAAACGTATGGACAATTCGAACAGATTATTTGCGTACTGGAAAACAATATTTTGATCTAGCAAACAAGATAGTTCAAAATGAGTATGGCCTATTAAATCTCAGATCATCAATTAGAACAAATCATTTCGATTTTTCAGTTTGGGCTAGAAACATCGCTGGTACAAAATACATTGACTATGCCTATGATTTTGGAGCCGCCCATTTGGGTAGACCGAGAACAATTGGAGTTGGACTTGGATATAGATTTAATTAATTTCATTGGGCGTTACCTGGATACCTAAACCAGGTAATGTTGATGGATGTAAATGAAAATCTGTATAGGAGATCCCAGAGGCTAAATCATCTTTTAGCAGTAAGGGGCCATCAGCATCTAAATAATCTGCCATAGGCGCAAGATGCGCTAGTGCAGCAGTCCCAATGGTACACTCATTCATGGAACCCAGCATAATTTTGAGACCATTAAGACGTGCTCTCTTAATCATTTCAAGTGCAGGTGAAATACCACTGCTTTTGGTCAATTTTATATTGATACCAGCAAAAATACCGATACACTTTTCAACATCGCCAACGCCCACACAAGATTCATCTGCAAAAATTGGAATAGTTGTCATTTTTGAAAATACACGCGTATCCTCGTATGCATCTTTTGGAAAAGGTTGTTCAATCAATTCCAGACTTAAAACCACAAGTGTTGGAAGCATTTCAATAGCTTGATCAAGTGTCCAACCCCCATTGGCATCAATTCTAATTTTTGAATTGGTTTGAGATCTTATTTGAACTAGATTCTGCAAATCAGCCTCCCCTCCTACCTTGATTTTGTAAATAGGTGAAGGATGTAGTTTTATTTTATTCAACATAATTTCAATGCTATCAATACCAATGGTGTAATCAGTAATAGGAGCAGTATTTAAATCAAGCTTCCAAATTTCATATAAAGGTTTATTTCTGATTTTTGCATATAAATCCCAACCGGCCATATCTAAAGCGGAAACTAGAAATGGATTTTTAGGAAAGAGATGGTGCAAAAAATGCCAAAATCGTTTAGGTTCTGTAAATGAAAAATTTTCGACAAATTTAATTTTGACATTCAAATCCTTCTCCATTTGATCAACCGTAATGTCATAATAAGTTATAGCAGGAGCTTCCCCATAAGCCTTAATTCCTCTCCATTCCAATTCTACAACAAAGGTGGGTTGGTGAGTTTTTGTACCCTTTGAAATAGTAAAAGGATATTCAAAAGCAAGTTCTTTTTTCCAGTATTTAATTTTAAACATTATCTACCACTTGATATGATGCAGTATTGAAAATCTTTGTTGAAGTTATCCTTTTTAATAAGCTCTTCAATGGGCATATGCATTCTATATCTCCAATAATGTTTGGGATCTCCAGGAATATTTATTCTTTCATCACAAGGATTGGATATGCGCATGTTATCGTGAATAGCAAATATATCTTGTAATTGAAAAACAGCCCACATGGCTGGTGAAGCCAGGTGTTGCAATATAATTGAACGCACAATATGGGTATTGGCTTCATCAGGTGCTGTACCGTGTTGCCAGAGTTGGTTATTGTAGAATAATTGGCTATTCTTTTTGTCTTCTAGCCACCATTCTCGTAAGGTGCTCATATCATGGGTTGAAGGAGTAACTACCGTCAAATAATTTGCATGAGCAGGATCGAAGAAAATTAAATTTGGTTGTTTTGGCATGCGCTGTACTTCCATACAGAGAAAACCGAGGTAAGACATGATTTCTGGAACAGATTTTGGAACCATGCCTAAATCTTCTCCACAAACAAGCATATCTGTACATTTTTTTAGTGCAGGTAGTTTTTCAATCGCCTCAACCCTCCAGATGGATTCCTGACGGTTGAAAAAATAATCATTGTACATCTCATGCAGTTGATTTTTTACATACTCATCAAGGTGTTTAAAAGAAGTAGTACTAGCTGCATTGAATCTAAAATGATACTGCCCTTCAGCATGCTCATCTTTCCAAAGAACTACGTTGGTATGAAGATTGAATAAAATTTGTTTTAATTGACTGTTTTCTTTTGTTTCAGGTAAATGATTAAAATGGATTTCAATAAGTTTTTGGGTAGAGAAGGATTTCTTAAAAGCATAATTTCCATCTGACTTTTTATCCAAGAATCCTTTAATAATATCATCCAACCCCAAAGCAGTTTCATGAATTACAGAATCATTTATATAGGGTAAACACAATCGATTTTCATGAAGCCAAATTCCTCTTTGTTCAAACTCTTCTTTAAAAAAGGGAATTGCTGGTACAAATCTACCCATGATTCCTTCGACTGCATGATCGGGTATTGACCAAATTCTGAAGAAACCAAGAATATGATCTATTCTGAATGCATCAAAATAATTTGACATTTGTTCAAACCTATTTTTCCACCAAGCGAATCCATCGGATTTCATTTTCTCCCAATTATAAGTAGGAAATCCCCAATTTTGTCCGGATACCGCAAAGTCATCTGGAGGTGCACCCGCCTGTTTATCCAAATGATACAAAGCAGGTTCTGTCCATGTATCTGCACCATGTCTATGAACCCCAATAGCGATATCGCCTTTTAGAATAATTCCATTTTTATTTGCATAATCATGTGCATCCTTCAATTGTAGATGCAGTTGATATTGTATAAAATAATGAATTGCAATTCTATCAAATTGTGGTGTATTTGGTTTACTAAGTTCTAGTATGGATTGGTTGTTATACACTTGATAACTTCCCCACTTTGATGCATCAGGAGAACCAAACTTATCCCTCAAATAGCTATAGGCTGCATAAGGAACAAGCCAGTTTTTATTTTGATTAAAAAAACAAGTGTACGATTCATCGGCGAAAACATCGTCTTTCATAACATCATATAACGTATACAATGCATCCCATTTTAATTCCATTACTGCTTCGTAATCAACTCCAACAGTAGAATTGAGTGTTTCTTTTTTTTGAAGGTGACTCTTTATTTGTTGAGCATACTTTTTACCGGCAACAGTTTCTAAAGAAATATAAAGCGGGTGAAGTGCAAAGGCAGAAATCGCAGCATATGGGTAAGAATCGAGCTTAGAATGAGTTGAAGTAGTATCATTAACAGGCAGCAATTGAATCATTTTGATGGATACCAATTTTGCCCAATCCACCAATTTTTTAATATCTGTAAATTCTCCTACTCCCAATCCGTCATGGGTTCTTAAACTAAAAACAGGTATTGCAATTCCAGAACCTCTCCATTTTTTATCCTCTCTAACATATACGTCTTGAATAAGTAAAGTCTCAATATTTTTTTGTGGGTACCGGAACATCCTGTTCTCCCCATATTCAAATCTAAGTTGACCAGACTCGTTATTAAAAATGCAATATTTGTATTCAAATGCTTTAGATAATGCATCCATTGCAATGTCTATATACCAATTGTAACCATTGAAGTACATTTTTAAATGACCATCCAATGTCCAATTACCTAATTGTTCTGAATCTCCACTAATACATACAATTTCGTTTGAATTGAGCATAGGTGATTTTACAGAAAATCTTACCATTCCTTTTTCTACAGGTTGGGCAACAGCAACTTTATGAGATTTTTCAAAAACTTTTATAAAAGGACTGGTGTAAAAATTATTCTCTACAAGACCCATGTCAATCCAAGAGTCAACGATAGTTAAACCATCCTGGAAATAGGCTAGATCATTTTTCCTAATGACTCCCCAATCTTCGTTTACTTGTCCTTTTTCATCAACAAATTGATATGCATATGTTGATTGTGATGCAGGTTCTGAAACTTTTTCCCGTTGTTCAAAATTGTACTTCCAATACCAATGATTATGGTAAACCATATCTTCAGAAACTAGAGGGAGTAAGTTGTTTTCTTGAATACGTTCACGAATTATCTTCAGTTTTTGTCCTGGTTTGGTCGAAAATCTAAGAAATAGATCAATCTTCATCTGATTCATTTGTACAAGGTGTACAATTTAGACATAATTTAAAAAAGGCTACGGCATAGTCCTTAAATATTTTACTGAAATTGAATTAATTAAGTTTTCGGTTAATCATTTGCCATTGTATATTTGCAAAATAAATCAAGCAAGATGACCAAAAGTCAAAAAAATACGTATTGGATATTGTTTTTTCTTTCTCTTGTCCTAATGGCTGGCGTTTATATTTTTGTGCCTGCATTTTTTTCTCTAACGGTAGTACCTGTAGTTACTACATTCACTAAGGCGCTAGACCTTATCTAAAAAATTAAAAAACATGAGTATAACTGCTTAAATTAAGCAGATTACACCCTTTTGTGCATAAGACTATCAACAAAAACCAATTTAGTTAGTATTTATTCAAAGTAATCGCATTTTTACTTTACTTTTCTATATTTTTACTGTATAAAAAGTATTTTTTTAGAATTTTTTTAATTTCATTAACTAATAAGTTTTGGAGTTTAACAAATAGGCCTTACCTTTGCATTCTATAATAAGGAAACATTCAACAAAAGAGTCAATATAAATAATACTCTAACACAATATATGGTTCTTTGTTATACATAGTACTCTTAATTTTAATTTTTATGAAACGTTTTATGAAAGTGTCGATGAATCTTGTGGCCGTGGTGGTAATCTTGTTTAGTAATGGTCTTCCCATGAAAGTAAATGCTTTTGAAGTAAACGACAGTCTTATTACTAAAAAAGTAATTGCTCAAAACCTTAATGATGATGTTAAGCAATCAAAAATCTCTGTGCCAGGTTTTCAAATGTTCAAAAAGGCAGATAAGGAAATAATTTCTCAAATGAATGAGCAGATTGCTGAATTATACAATTTCAAATGGATCTCTTTTGGTTTTGAAAAGGCTGACGAAACTATTCAAACCAATTTCTACGAAAGTTTTAAGGTTTTACAGTTCAATAATATCGACAAAAGTGACGATTTGATAAATAGTAGCTTCAGAAGGGAAAACATCAATAGATTAAGTTATTATACTTTTGAAAAGGCTGATAATCACATAAATTATCAATTTCATTTAAAAGATTAGTTTGAAATGAGACTCATTGAAGTTGGTTTAGTTTGGTAAACGAAAAGCCCTCCATTTTTGGAGGGCTTTTTCAATAAGTTGCCGCAAGTAATAAGCCGGATTCTGTACGAGGCTATCATTTATCTGTCCCGTTAGTTACCCAACGGGATCAAGCTGCCTACCCATCGTGGCCTCAAAAGAGGGGGAACGAGTCACTCCCCAAACAAGTTTACCACGACCTATGTGGCATTTCAGCACGCAAGGTTTACCCCCAACCAATATTACTATTGGCTGCCGGGAGCTCTTACCTCCCGTTTTCACCCTTATCTACCAGAAGGCAGACGGTAATTTTCTGTGGCACTTTCTGTTTCCGTTATTAATGGAACCCGGCTTTTCACCGGTGCGACGCTCTAGGCTGTCCGGACTTTCCTCGTTGTTTTACCAACGCGATAGCGTATTGCGGCAATTCAAAATTAAATGAATTAATTAATAACGATGATTTATAAAATGTTGGGGGGTTATTTTTTTTTGACCTTAAATCCTGCCAATATGAGTTTTTTAAGATCAATGCTGCCATCATCCTCCTCCTCTTGCTCAGGTAATTGATTTTCTATTTCACTTCCTTTTAAGGGATAGTTTTCAAAGAGCTGGATATTAAATGATGCTTTTTGTTGTTGCAACACCTCGTTGGCTAGTTTGAAAATCTGTTTTGCTTTGGGCTTATAATCATGATTAAAACTTCTCGCTTTAAAATTATTTTTTTCTGTGAGTTCAAAAACAAAACTAAATTTTGGGTGATCATTTAATTTTTCTAAAGAAAGATCAATTAAATACAACTCATCCAATGCCCTTACAGTACTTTTTAATTCGATCTCTTTTAATGAATTAAAAAACATAGAAAAATTTAAAACCAGACCGTCATCAGTATGGTTCAAAAAATAAATCTTGAAATGAGAAATGATATCATCGTCAAAAATATTTTTATCCAATACAGGATAAAAGGATAGCCAAACTCCATCTCGTTCAATTATCTTTTCGGGTTTTTTTTCCCTTCTCGGTATCTCAGATGATACACTCTTCTTATTTTGTACTTTGGGCGAAGAAAAATCAGCGAAATAGGGAAAATCAATTTGATCTGCATGTACGGGGAAACTTACTCCACCTACGTCAATGGTCAACATTTTCTTACTGATCCATTCAACTACAACACCTTTTTCTTGAGTTGCTGAAACAACTATTTTATCTCCTTCCTGAAACTTCATTTTAGTTGTTTAACTTGCTGTTCTTATAGCCGTAAATCAAATAAATCAACAAACCTAAACTCATCCAACCAAAGAAAAAAATCCAACTGATTGCAGGAATTTCTACCATTAAATAAAGGCAGCATGTAACGCCAAGAACTGGAACTAAAGAATATTTTTTAATAAAGCAATACACTGCAAGAATTCCAGTGAGAAGCATAAAAATAATGAATAGTATTTCCTGATATCCTTCGTTTCCAAGGTTTTCAAAAGCTGCAACTGTTCTATCGAAAAAAAGATATGACCCGAGTAGATAAATTATTGGAAAGATAAATTGTGCGTTAATATAGGGAATTGAGAATTTACCTTTTTCCTTCACAATACGCGGTAAATACAATACTCCTCCACTTACTAAAACAAAAGCAAACAAGGTTCCAATACTTGTTAAATCGGTTACGAGTTTATCATCAATAAACAAGACCAACCCCGATACAAGAACACCCGCTACAATAGTAGCAAATCCAGGGGTCTGGTATTTCTTATTCACCTTTGAAAATGATTTTGGCAATAACCCATCTCTACTCATCGACATCCAGATTCTTGGTTGTCCCAATTGAAAAACCAACAGTACACTGGTGGCAGCAATAACAGCAGTAACCGAAATAAAGAAACCAACTTGTTGCATATTAATTCTATCAAAAACAAATGCAAGAGGATCAGTTACATTTTCAAATTCAGAATACTTTACCAACCCAGTTATCACTAGGGCAGTAACAATATATATAATCGTGCAAATGATAAGTGAGTAGATCATCCCTTTGGGTAAATCCCTCTGGGGGTTCTTACATTCCTCAGCTGTTGTGGATATGGCATCAAAACCAATATAGGCGAAGAATACTGCAGAAACACCTTTAAGTACGCCAGTCATTCCATTGGGTAAAAAAGGAGTCCAGTTGCTTGTTGTATCATTTGAAAATATATACCAAAAACCAATTAGGGCAATCAAGAGTAAAACCACAATTTTGATAATTACCATGAAGTTTGCTGTTTTTTTACTCTCCTTAATTCCAACATAAGCCAACCATGTAACCAAAACAACAATTACAAATGCAGGAAGATTAATAATAAAGGGAATACCAGCAATTTTTGGAGCCGTATTGTAAACCAGTGAGGTTATATCTTTACCTGCAGCTACTGCATCTTGATTAATCTTGTATGCGGTTTGAAATCCAACACTGAGCCAATCTGGAAGGTGAATTCCAATGGCACTTAAAATATTATTAAAATAAGCGCTCCATGAAATTGCAACTACTATATTTCCTATAGCATACTCTAGTATTAGTGCCCAACCAATAATCCATGCAATTATTTCACCAAAACTGATATATGAATATGTATACGCACTTCCAGCAACAGGAAAGCGTGAGGCAAATTCTGCATAACACAGGGCTGTGAAACCACAGGTAATGGCAGTAATCACAAATAACAAGATTACTCCAGGCCCACCATTAAACGCAGCAGCACCAATAGTTGAGAATATACCACCTCCAACTACAGCAGCAACCCCCATCAAGGTAAGGTCTTTTACGGTCAACACTCTTTTTAGTCCTGAATCTTCTCCTTTGTTTAAGGTACCATTAGAAGAAAGTTCATTTAATATTTTTTTTCTAAAAAAATTTCCCACTGTGGTTTTATTTATTTATCCCTGGTAATTAAATAATAAGCGAGTTCTCTCAAAGATTCTTTTCTTGCCTTGGAGACAGCTATTTCATCCAAATGGGAGATTGCATTTGTTAAATATTGTTCTTTTAAAGCGTTAGCCCAAGTATCTATACCACAAGCTTTAAAAACGACTAAGATGAGTTCTATTTTGTTTACTGGATTTTCAGCAATAGCACTTAAAAGTATTTCACGCATTTCTCCAGTAGCCGTTTCTAGAGCATGAATCATTAGAAAAGTCTTTTTATTGCTTTGAATATCCCCACCTACTTGTTTTCCGAATTTTGTGGGATCCCCAAAAGCATCTAAATAATCATCCTGAATTTGAAAAGCAATTCCAAGGTTACGACCAAACTCATAAATATGATTTTGATTTCCTTCGCTTGCACCACCAACAATTGAACCCAACTGTAAACTGGCTGCAAGTAATACAGAGGTTTTGAGTTCGATCATTTTAATGTATTCAGGTAAGGAAACCGTATGCATTTTCTCAAAATCCATATCGTATTGCTGACCTTCACAAACTTCCTTTGCAGTTTTATTAAACAAAGCCAAAACGTTTTTCAAATAGTGTGCTTCAATTTTATTTATATAGTCATAGGCCACAACCATCATCGCATCGCCGCCCAATAGAGCTGTTGGTTCACCATGAACAGAATGAACTGTTGGCTTACCTCTTCTCAAAGGAGCTCTGTCCATGATATCATCGTGCACAAGTGTAAAGTTGTGGAACAATTCAATTGCAGCTGCAATGTGGTATGCATCTTGGTGAATTTCACCAAACAATTCGTTACCCAACAAACACATAACTGGTCTTATGCGTTTTCCACTGTTCAATAAAAACTCTTCCAATGGATCATATAAAGAAGAAGGATCTCTTGGGAAATGCCTGTGTGCAAAATAAGACTCAAATGATTTCTGTAATTTTTCTAAACCTGACATACGATTAAGCTATGCTCTAAGATAGCAAATGAACGTTGAATGTTTATTTATTCTTTTTCTTGTTTTGTGCAGGTTTAAATTCAAGATCGAGCATCCATTCGTAATCCAACTGACGTTTTGTTAGGTTGGCAGATATTACTTTTATTTTAACAGGATCCCCTATTCTAAACGCCCAGTTACTTCTTTTTCCAATGAGTGCATATTCTGATTCGTAATACACAAAGTCATCATAATCCAATAGTGATGTAGCTGAAACAAGTCCCTCACATTTATGATCAACCGTTTCAGCCCAAAAACCAAAACTGGCTACCCCAGAAATAACAGCATCAAATTCTTCACCCAGGTACTGCTTCATAAACTCAACCTGTTTGTACTTATTGGAGGCACGCTCGGCATCCATTGCAGCTCTCTCACGTTCGCTGCAATGTTGGCATTTTTGATCCATTTTTTTGTCCACTTCCGGATCTCCAGAAAGCACTCCTGTTAAAACACGGTGAACAAGAATATCTGGGTATCTTCTTATGGGTGATGTAAAATGACAATAATCATCAAACCCTAATCCATAATGACCAATATTTTTTGAAGTGTATATGGCTTTGGCCATGGTTCTTATACCCATTTGTTCTAAAACCCTTTGCTCCGGCAAACCTTTTACTTTTACCAACATTTCATTAAAAGAACTTGCTATTTGAGCAGGGGTCTTGGTCATGAAATTATAACCGTATTTTTTAGCAAATTCAACAAAAGGAATTAACCTATCCTCATCTGGTTGATCATGCACCCTATATGGAAAGGGCAAAGGCTTATTTGAAACTTTAACTTTTGAAACTTTTTCAGCAACAGTCCTGTTTGCCAACAACATAAATTCTTCTATAAGCTGATGAGAGGCTGTACTTTCTTTAATTACAATTCCAATGGGTTTTCCTAATTCATCAAGCTTGAACCTTACTTCTTGTGATGAAAAGTTAATCGCACCTTCTTTCATCCTTACCTTCCTCATGGTTTGAGCAAGCTGGTGAAGCACAAGTACTTCCTTATCGTACAAACCAGTTTGATTATCGATGATTTTTTGAACATCTTCATAAGAAAATCTATGGTTAGACTTAATGACCGTTCTACCAATCCAAGTTTCTTTAATATCCCCTTCGTTATTCATTTTAAAAACACAAGAATAGGTTAGCTTTTCTTCATGCGGGCGTAAAGAGCATAGGCCATTAGACAAACGTTCTGGCAACATAGGAACTACCCTATCGGGGAGATATACTGAAGTAGCTCTCTCATAGGCACTTGTATCCAGAGCAGAATCTTCTTCAATGTAATGACTCACATCGGCAATATGTACACCTATTTCAATATGATTTTTGTCAATTCGTTGAAAACTCAATGCATCATCAAAGTCCTTAGCATCATCAGGATCTATTGTGAAAGTGAGAATTTCTCTAATATCTCTTCTACTTTTTATTTCAACTTCTGTAATCTGTTCTGGAATTCGTTCCGATTCCTCTAATACATCATCATGAAAAACGATGGAAAACCCTTGTTGAATTAAAATTTCTTTCATGGCCAGGTCACCCTCCATTTTTTCGGTAATCACCTCAATAACTTCACCTTTTGGCCTTTTGTCTTTCCCTTCCCAGGATACAATTCTTGCAATAACTTTTTGTCCGTCTTTCGCATTTTTCAATGCATGGTTAGGGATAAAAAAATCCGGTATTGCTTTGTCGGAGGATGGAATAAAAAAAGAAAAATCTTTATTCACTTCAACAATACCTACAAACTGCTTTTGCTTTCTTTCAATCACTTGAGTAATTCTTCCTTGCAAACGGCCAGCACGCAAATCACCTTTTGTAATTTCTACCCTAACCTGATCACCATGAAAAGCACGGTTAAAGTCATTGGGTCTGATGATAATGTCTTTTTCTAATCCGGATACAATTACAAAACCCATCCCAGAGCGGGTGATTTCAAAAACGCCTTTATAAAGAGGGACTTCCGTCTTGTATTCTTTTCTTTTTTTGTTGTTTTTTTGTCCCATTTTTTCATTATTAAACACCAACCAATTGCTCAGTAAGTTTTTCGTTGTATTGCTTATTATAGAAGTCTTGAGGATAGTTCGTCACTAAATGCTTAAAGAGGCGTTCCTGTCCAAATAAAAACTCTAACGTTATCGGCAGTACATATAAAGGAAGTCCATTGAGTTTATCTTTAAATTTAATTAGACGAACAGCATCTTTCTCGGTAGTGACTATCATTTTATTTCGATCAACAATTCCACTAAGTCGCTCTTGTATTTCAAACAAGTTGTCGATGGTATAAATATGATGATCCCCGTAAAATAAAGCATCATAGGTTTTAGTAGCCTCATGAATATAATCAGTCAGTGGCAGGGGATTTGCAATACCACAAACTAAGAGTATTTCAGTATTCTTTGAAAGCGGTTGTTTTTTATTGGTGATGATATGATAAGGAGTCTCATATTTGATACTTGTGAAAAATACATGTTGATGAGATAAAGGATCAATTTCATTCATTATTTGATAGCGATCCTGCTGTGACAATGAAGAAGGACATTTAGTTACAATTATTACATCCGCTCTTCTAGCACTTTTTTTCTCATCCCTTAAATCACCAGTTGGAAGATAAAAATCCCTGGTATACAAATTTGAATAATCCGTGAGTACAATATTAAAACCCGCAATTATTTCTCTATGTTGAAATGCATCATCTAGAATGACCAATTTTGTTTCTGGTCTATCAAAAAGTAGTTGAGGAATAGCCTCTATTCGTTTCTCGCCAACTGACACAGCAATGTCTGGATGAGACAAATGAAACTGCATAGGTTCATCTCCAATTTCAATTGCAGAAGAGTTTTCGTTTGCCAATACATATCCTGAAGTTCTTCTTTTGTAACCACGACTAAGCGTAGCAAGAGGATAGTCTATTTTTAAAAAGGCGACTAAAAAATCTACCATGGGTGATTTTCCAGTACCCCCTACAGATAAATTACCAACACCTATAACAGGAAGATTAAAACTTATTCCTCCAGTAATTTTTTTCTCGTATAACCAATTACGAAATGACAATATACATCCATAGACAATTGCCAATGGAAAAAGGAAAAGCCGAAATGACCGTAAGTAAACATTTTTAAAATGCATATACCCGTTCTGGTGTAATGCAAAAATCGAGCTTTTTATCGAAGAAATCGACATCTTCAATGCAATCAAGCGGAGAAAAAAATGAAAGTCCCACTTTTATAACATCCTCTTTGCATTTGGACAAAAAACGATCGTAATACCCCTTGCCGTATCCCACCCTATTTCCTTGTAAATCGAATCCCAACAAGGGTACAAAAACCATATCTAACTCCTCTGGCATAATTTCTGTTCCTCCAGTCGGCTCAGGAATGCCATATTTGTTATTTTCAAAATACATATCCTCTTCATGCAAATAATGTTTCATTGAAAAATCCAAAGATGAAATCTTTGGATATACGATTTGTAATCCGGGATTAGAAAATTTAAGCCAGTCAATAAGTGGACCAGTATCGGGTTCATTGTTCTTGTAAATTGGCAAAAAAGCGTGTACATAATTGAAATAAGGCAATGCCAATTCCTGAAACCGAATCAATAAAAGGTCTTGAAAGACATTAACTTGTAAAGTTGTTAATGATGTCCTTTGTTGGCGAAAAAAAAGTCTAGCCTCTTCTTTTTTCATATGTAACCTAGTCAGGTCTATTTATAAAAATTGAGAAAATGGTTGTCCCATATTTCCGCTCCGTTTTGTAAAAAGGAGCATTTTTAAATTCATTTCTGGGAGTATGTTCAAGTACAAACCAACCATTGGGCAACAAGAGTGATTGTTTAAAAATAACTTCTGGTAGCTCTTCTATATTACCTAAGGCATAGGGCGGACCTGCAAAAATGAAATCGTATTTCTCCTTAGTTTCATTCATGAATTTAAACACATCAGATCGAATAATTTTTGCAGTATCAATTCCCAACGCTTTGGCTGTATTCTTAATAAATTCATGCATCGCAGGATCTTTCTCTATAACAGTAAGATCTTGAACTCCTCTTGAGAACAGTTCATAACTAATGCTACCTGTTCCACCAAATAGATCTAATGACTTTAAAGATTCAAAAGTTAAATTATTTTGTAAAATACTGAAGAGACCTTCTTTTGCAATATCGGTTGTAGGTCTGGTAAAAGGCATATTTGCTGGAGGATTGAATCGCCTTCCGCCTAATTCTCCACTGATTATACGCATCTTGGTGTAATCAAAAATGGTGTATAATAATGACTGGGAAGATGCTCTTCACTCTTCGATGAATTTTCAATATAAGGACATTCCTCTAAAGAAACAGTCACAAAAAACTTATTGAATTCACTCCATGTTTCAGAGTTCGCATCTAGCAAGCCGCTTACATCTACTGAAATACTTGCCAGGTCAAGCTTTAGTCTATCTACAACATTGAGGATATTGTAAATAATATCCTGTGGTGTTTCAAAATTAAAGGTCTGTGACAATTGGAGTTGGTTATCCCTTAGCACAAGTAAATGAAAGGCATTTTTATAGAAATAAACTTTCATCCACTGTTCTTTTTCAAAAGAAAGCGTTTTAAATAAAGACCTCAACCCTGCCGTAGAAAATTGAATATTCCTCACCTGGGGGAACTTCGATGAAATGAGAGACAGTAATTCCGGTTTCCATCCATAAACATTATGCAACTCCCATTGATGTACATCATCTACCATTATTTCCAATGGGGTTAAGTCGCCATGAATAGTTTCTAAAATTATAGATGAAAGTTCAGGCTTGTAAATTGAAGAAGGAACCAATGCCATTTCTAGTCGGTTGTGTACCAGTATTACATCACTGAAAGTGACTTCATTTAGTTTTTCGTGGTTAAGTAAAAAACTAACCTCATTTAAATCAACCGGCAGCGTGGATTCGAAATAGACAAAGTCAACTATCTCTTTTCCCGATAGGTCGCTAATTGTAAAGCAAGTAAAAAAATGGCCTACCTCAATACAAAGTTTTTTCTCAGACAATCCGGAAATTGAGATGTTAGGGTTAGAGAAACTAAATTTATTTTGTAACTGAACTCCTTGCATTGTTACAAATTTAATGCTTTTACACTTTACAAACATGGCAATTAAGCGTAGGTTTGCTTCCAAAAATAAGAAAGCAGATACCCGTCTCATGCCCCAAGATTTAAAATTAGACACCAGTTACAAGCAAATTTTGCAGATGGCCCTACCCATCAGCTTTGCAATTCTTGTGCCTCAATTCAATTTCTTAATCAACAGCGTTTTCTTATCCCAACTGGGCGAAGGTTATATTGGTGTGTCTGGAATAACAGGAGTTTACTATCTGATTTTTTCAGTAATTGGATTTGGCTTAAACAATGGATTACAGGCACTTATTTCTAGAAGAGCTGGCCAAGACCGCCTAAATGAAATTGGGTCGTTGTTTATGCAAAGTATTTACATCACTATGTTTATTGCCTTGATGGGCATTTTTGCTACCTATACCTTGGCTCCTTATATTTTTGAATCCTTCACAGACCCTATTTTAGAAGAAAAAGCGATGGGGTTTTTATATATAAGAATATGGGGACTCCCTTTTCTCTATCTCTACCAAATGAGAAATGCCCTGCTGGTGGGAACCAACCAAAGCAAACTCTTGATATGGGGAACCTTGGCAGAAACCCTTTCTAATGTGGTGCTGGACTATGGACTCATTTTTGGGAATCTCGGAATGCCTGCATTGGGTTTTAATGGAGCTGCATATGCAAGTGTTTGTGCTGAATTTATTGGAATGGCAGTCGTTTTTGCTGTTATCAGCGGTAAAGGGATGAGTAAAAAATTTGGACTGTTCAACAGTATTCGTTTCAATTGGGTTACAACCAAGACCATACTTATACAATCATCACCGCTTGTACTTCAATATGCAATAAGCATCATCAGCTGGGAATTCTTTTTTATACTGGTCTCACACGATGGGCCTCTGGCTCTGGATATCAGTCAGCTTATGCGTTTGATATTTGGGTTTTGTGGTATGTTTATTTGGGCGTTTGCTGCAACGGCCAACACCATGGTTTCCAATGTTATTGGACAAGGAATGCCTGAGAAAGTCATGCCACTTATCAAACGCATTATCATACTAAGTGCTGGATCTTCTTTGGTCATTTTTATCCCCTTACAACTGTTCACAACAGACATACTTTCTCTCTTCAACAGCAGTGATGCGTTTTTACAATTGGGTACGCCGGTACTAAGAATTGTTGCGGTTGCTATTATGTTAATGTCGGTTTCAACAATTTGTTTGAACGCTGTTACAGGAACTGGAAACACACGTACAAATCTTACGATTGAAGTTATAACAATCGTGTTATACTGCATCTATATCTACACAGTAATGCACGTGTACAACCTACCAATTACATGGGGATGGGGATCAGAATGGATTTATTGGTCAAGCATTCTGCTGATGTCTTTAACTTACTTAATCAGTGGGAAATGGAACAATGCAAGAAGTCGTTCAGTCTAAATTCAACAATGTTTATTCAGAAGAAGCCGCTTTCTTTTTGGCAGTCTTTGGAGCAATTACCATAAGCATGCGTTTTCCCTCTAGCTTAGGCAAACCTTCAACCTGACCAACTTCGCCAAGTCTTTCAGCAAATTTCAAAAGTACCAATTCACCCCTTTCTTTAAACATGATAGCACGTCCTTTGAACTGAACATACGCCTTTACTTTATTCCCTTCTTTAAGAAAGTTTTCAGCATGTCTGGCCTTGAAATCAAAGTCGTGTTCATCTGTACCGGGAGTGAAACGAATTTCTTTTAACTCAGCAGATTTACTTTTGGCTTTCATCTCTTTCTCCTTCCTTTTTTTGTCGTAAAGGAATTTGTTGTAGCCGATGATTTTACAAACAGGGGGATCTGCTTGTGGAGAAATCTCCACCAAATCCAACTCCAATTGTTGGGCCATTTTTAAAGCATCTTGGGTAGAATACACACCCATGGTTACGTTATCGCCTACAAGTCGAACTTGTGGAACCCTAATAAAATGGTTGATGCGGTGTTCAGCTTCTTTTCTGATGTTGAATCTTCCACCAGGGCGGTTAAAAGGTCTGTTTGGTAATGCCATAGTCTTTTTCGGAGGCCCTTAACGGCAAAGGGCAGCATCCATTCATTGTTGTTTTTTATTAAATGTTTTGCCGGTTTTTAATTTCGGATGTTAAGGTAGACAATATTTCTGAAACAGCGCATTGTCCAATATCCCCTTTCCCCTGTCTTCTCACCGAAACAGAATTGTCGTTTTGTTCTTTTTCACCAATCACCAGCATGTAAGGAGTCTTCATTAGCTCGGTATCTCTAATTTTTCTACCTATTTTTTCTCCTCTATCGTCTACCTCAGCCCTTATTCCGGCATTTACTAGTTGTTGATTCACCTCTCTTGCGTAGCTATTGAATTTGTCGCTTATCGGCAACACCTTTACTTGTAATGGTGAAAGCCAGACTGGAAATTTACCCGCGTAATGCTCAAGCAAAAACCCAATAAATCTTTCATGAGTCCCCAATGGAGCCCTGTGAATGATCAACGGGGTTTCGGGATGGTTGTCTTTGTTTGTAAAATTTAATCCGAATCTTCTTCCTTGAGCGAAATCTACTTGGTTTGTGGCCAGTGTAAATTCACGACCAATTGCACTCCAAATTTGGACGTCAATTTTCGGACCATAAAAAGCTCCTTCATCTTGCACCTCAACAAAAGGAATATTTGAATCGATGAGTACCTTTCGAACCATTTCTTCAGTTTCAATCCAGAGTTCCGGCTCATTGATGTATTTTTCTCCAAGTTTTGCAGGATCGTGCAAGCTTAAACGCATTACATATTTATCAATGCCAAAAATGTTGAAATACTTGATGTACATCTCATTTACTGCCCTGAATTCATTGGCAAAATCTTCTTTTGAGCAATAAATATGTGCATCGTTCATGTGCAAACAACGCACACGCATCAATCCGAATAATTCACCACTTTGCTCATACCTATAACAGGTTCCGTATTCTGCCAACCTTAAGGGTAATTCTTTATAGCTTCTGTTCTCAGCTGAAAAAATTTTGTGGTGATGCGGACAGTTCATGGCTTTAAGGTAGTATTTCACCCCATCTAGCTCCATTGGTGGAAACATACTGTCTTGGTAATAAGGCAGATGTCCACTTGTTAAATACATACTTTCTTTGGCAATATGTGGGGTAACTACACGCTTATAGCCAGCTGCATTTTCAGTTTCTTTTGCCAATTTTTCCAATTCCTCAATCACAATGGTGCCATTGGGCATCCACAAAGGAAGACCTGGACCCACATCATCATCAAAAGTAAAAATGCCAAGTTCTTTTCCCAATTTTCTATGATCGCGTTTTTTGGCTTCCTCCAACATTTGAAGGTATTCATCCAGCTCCTTTTGGCTTGGAAATGTTACTCCATACACTCTTGTAAGCTGTTTGTTCTTTTCATCTCCCTTCCAATAAGCACCAGCAACTGAAGTTAATTTGATGGCTTTGATTAGACCTGTGTGAGGTATATGTGGACCGCGACAAAGATCAGTGAACTCACCTTGTGTGTAGAAGGTAATTTCTCCATCATTTAAGCCAGACAATAAGTCGAGTTTATATTCATCTCTTTTCTCTGTGAAATAGGCAATTGCATCTGTTTTGCTGATTTCTTTTTTTACAAAAACATTGTTTTTGCCAGCCAATTCAACCATTTTCTTTTCCAATGAAACCAGGTCGTCTTCTGCTAGATGCCTATCCCCCAAATCCATGTCATAATAAAAACCCCTATCCACCGCAGGACCAACCCAAAACTTAACTCCAGGGAAAGTGGCTTCTACTGATTCCGCCAACAAATGAGCTGATGAATGCCAGAAAGTAGATTTTGCTTCTGAATCTTCCCAGGTATGTAGTTTTAAGGAGACATCTGTTTTTAAGGGAGTAGAAGCATCACAAACAACACCATTAACAGATGCTGCAATCACTTTTTTTGCCAATCCTTCAGAGATTGATTTGGCAATGGCCATGGGGGTAACACCTATCTCATAATTTTTTATTGCCCCATCTGGGAAACGAACATTGATCATCTTTTAACTTGTATTGAAAATAATAGCACTAAAAAGCAAATTTAACGAACTATTGGGTAAGCCCATCTTGAATTCACAATAATTTAGCAGGTCGAACAAAAAAGTTGAATTTGCCCAAAACACTACACATTTCAATTTTAAGGTATTTTCAAAACACCCGTCTTAACTGGGTAGCTTTTTTATTGCTTTTTACCCTACTCTTCGGCGATTCCTCAGACTTAAATGCACAAAACATTAGTGGTCAGTGGATAGGAAATTTCACTTCGGAAGAAGACCCAGAAGGCAGTGGAACAGATTATGTATTGGAAATTGAATCCAATGGTAGTCAGCTTTCCGGATATTCTTATACTTATTTTTCAATTGCCGGTAAACGGTATTTTGTCATTTGCAAATTAAAGGGAGTATACGACAAGGGAAGTAAATCGATGGTGGTAAGTGAAATTGAAACCGTCAAAACAAACACCCCTCCTAATTTTGAAAATTGCCACCAATCGCATCAACTTACCTATCTGAAGCAAAAAGACAAAGAAACAATTGTTGGAAAATGGAAACCTTTTGAAAAAGGGAGTACTTGTGGTAAAGGATTTACAACGCTTGAAAGAAAATCATTGATCAAGGAAAACAACAATCCGGCTCCGGAAAAAACAACTACAACTGTAAATAAATCCAATAAACCTTCTCCTAATCCTACGACTAAACCCACCACTGCAGTTCCAAAAAATCAACCAATTTCAAAATTAAATCCAAAGCAGCAAGTAGCTCCAAAACAATCTCCTAAACAAACTCCGAAACCCAAATTGCAGACCATTGCAAAAACACCTGTCCAAACTTTAGAGAAGCCCATTCTTGAGCTAAAAGATGAAATTTTACCAACTCCTCCAAGAGCTGCACAACAAACATTAAAAGATAATTTTTCAGAAAAGAAAAGTACGGAAAAACCTATTGTTCCATTTGAAGGAGGAAAAGCAAAAAACATACCCGAGAACACAAAGGAAAAGCTATCTAAGAGAACCTATCAGGTTATTAAAGTGATTGAAGTGAGTGCAGCTAGTATAAAAGTAGAAATATACGACAATGGACAAATAGATGGTGATGTGGTTTCAATTTTCTTAAACGATAAGCAATTGATATCCTCAAAAATGCTCACGGCACAACCCATAACTATACAAATTAAAGTTGAGGAAAACGAGGATGTATATGACCTAATTATGTATGCAGAAAGTCTAGGCTCCATTCCTCCAAATACTGCCTTGATGGTGGTTACCACTCCTACACAACGTTATGAGATCAACATTTCTTCAAACGAGCAGACCAGTGGTGCCATTCGATTTAAACTCAAAAAATAAAAAGCTTAAAATTTAAAATTGTAGGTGACTGAGGGAATTACAGGAAAAAGTGAAACCTGTTTCGCTTGCACTTCCAATGATCCATCAAAAGCACTTCCGGTTTGATCGAAATACAAGAAATATGGATTTCTTCTACTGTACGCATTGTAAATACTAAAATTCCAACTACTGGTTACTTTTCTTAGTTTCTTTGGAACAGGGGTATAGGTGGCTGATAGATCTAATCGGTGATATGAAGGCAATCGATATTGGTTGATCTTGCTGTATTGTTGGGTAAGTACTCCCTCAACCAGATAAAATTTTTCCGGTAAAGACGTTGCGTTACCCGTTGCGTATACAAAGACAGCAGAAAATTTCCATTTTGAATTTAAATCATAAATGCCCACTACAGAAAGATCATGTCTTCGGTCAAATTTAGCAGGGTATTTATTTCCTTTATTGAGCTCAGGGAACTTGCGCCAAGACCAAGCCAAGGTATATCCAATCCAACCCGTGAAACGTCCTTTTGTTTTGTTAAAGAAAAACTCAGCACCATAACTCCATCCATTTCCAAAAACAAATTCCTCTTCCGGATCCTTGATGGAAGGGGTATATCCTTCTCGGTATTCAATTTGATTGTTCATGGATTTGTAATAGACTTCAATTGATGTTTCGTAGGCATTGTCGTTAAAGTTTTTGAAAAACCCAGCTGCATATTGCCACGACAATTGAGGTTTCACCCTAAATGTGCTGGGCACCCAAACATCGGTGGGTAAGGTAGTCCCTGAATTACTTACCAAATGTATATACTGTCGGTTTCTAGACACTGAACCTTTAATTGATGTTTCATCGTCCAATGAATACCTAAGCGTTGCCCTAGGTTCAAACCCCGAATAGAACTTAATTGGTTCTGCAGTTTTAAAGGCCACACTGTCTAAACGATTTCCAAAATTATCAGTAGTGTAATTGGTATACGGACCTACTTGTTGAAACCCACTCCACCTTATGCCATAACTCATTTTCAGATCATCTGATATTTCCCAATCATGTTGAACATAAGCTGCCATTTCGCGCGCATATTTAAGCTGTGCATTATTTGGATTGAACACAACACTGTCTTGCTGACCAGAAACTACTGAAGGTGAAAAACGATGAAAAGTATATTGAATTCCATATTTGAGTTTGTGTTCAGGGGTCAAATAATGATCTAAATCACTCTTAATATTTACATCTCTAATTCCACTTTTTAAAGCAAAGTTGAAATTGTTTTGCAGTGCACCCAAAGCAAAATCATAATCATTGTAAACTACAGTCGTATTTAAAAATAACTTATTACTGAAAACATGGTTCCAACGGGCAGTGAGTGTAGAATTTCCCCAAGGTATATTAACATCAAACTGACGCTGGTTATTTACAAAATCAAATACATCCCTTCCAAAATATCCGCTGATGTAGAGCCTGTCTTTGTTTGAAAATTTATAATTGAACTTTGCATTTAAGTCATAGAAATAATAGCCTGATCCATAAAACTGACTCCCTTTTTTGATAAAAGGTTTTACCAAAGCATCAATATAAGTCCGTCTACCTGAAACAATGAAAGAGGCTTTGTCTTTAAGAAGCGGACCTTGGACAGCCAAACGGGATGAAATAGACCCAATACCCCCTTCAGCTTGGAATTTCTTCATGTTGCCTTCTTTCATGGAGACATCCAATACCGATGAAAGTCTTCCACCATATTGCGCAGGCATACCTCCTTTAATAAGCGTGATGTTTTTTATTGCATCCCCATTAAAAACCGAAAAGAAGCCAAAGAGGTGACCTGAGTTATATACTACTGCATCATCTAGTAAAATGAGGTTTTGGTCTGGACCTCCTCCCCTCACATATAAACCAGAATTCCCTTCTCCAGCATTGGAAACGCCGGGAAATAGTTGTAAAGTCTTTAGCGGATCGATTTCACCAAAAATGACAGGGACCGACCGCATTCTACTCATTGATAGGTCAATTTGACCCATCTGGGCATTTTTTACATTTGCATCTCTTTTCTTGGTTGAAATAACAATTTCATCAGAAAGACTGCTTTTTGAGAGCAAGGAAAGGTTCAGCTCCTGGTCAGTATGTAGGCTTATTTTTTGTTCAAAAGGGAGAAAACCAATAAAACTGACAACCATATTGTACTCACCTTCTGATAAGGTCAAGGAAAAATAACCATACTGGTTGCTGTTTACCCCTTTCCCTGTCTCTTTGATTTGCAAAGAGGCCCCAATCAACGTCTCGCGGCTTAATGAATCCCTCACATACCCATTAATCGTAAATTTCTTTTGGGCGGAGGAAAGAAAGCATAAAAGCACAAAAAAAATGGAAAATAAAATCTTTTTCACAAGTTTCTTTAACAACGTTATTTAGGGAAGGTTCGGAACAAAATTATATTGTGCTAACTTTGCGGCGCAATAAACAACATTATGCTGGCAGGATTTCAAGATTTGACATTTGAATTTGGGGCAAGAGCCATCGTAGAAGAAGCAACCTGGCATATTCATCCAGGAGATAGAATTGGACTAATTGGGTACAACGGTACAGGTAAATCTACCTTATTGAAACTCCTTGCTGGAGAATACCTTCCCAGTGCTGGAACCTTAGAGCGGAGTAGAACTACAACCATAGGCTACTTGCACCAAGACCTACTCAGTTTTGATACTGATGCCAGCATCGTTGAAGTGGCTAAGGGCGCCTTTGAGCGTGTAATGGAAATTGAACAACTGATAGAAAAACTGGGCAAAGAACTAGAAGTTTCAGAGGATGAAAAAAAACTGATTCAATACACCGATTTATTACATGAAATGGATGTGTTGGATGGATACAATGTAGACCACAAAATAGAAGACGTTTTACACGGACTGGGCTTTAAACAAGAGGACCTTTCAAGGCCCTACAAGCAATTTAGTGGAGGTTGGAGAATGAGGGTTTTGTTGGCCAAGATGATATTGATGCAGCCCGATTTGCTTATGCTGGATGAGCCTACAAATCACTTGGATTTACCTTCCATTGAATGGTTAGAAAAATACCTGCTGCATTACCAAGGTGCTGTGGTAATTGTGAGCCACGATAAATTTTTTCTAGACAGGATGGTAAATAAAATTGTGGAGCTTTACCAAAGAAAACTAAATATCTATTCTGGCAACTACTCTTATTACGAAAAAGAGAAATTGATTAGAATGGAAATGCAACAAAGGGCATTTGAGAATCAACAGGATTTCATAAGACAGCAGGAAAGATTCATTGAGCGCTTTAAAGCAAAAGCGTCAAAAGCTGCGCAGGCACAGAGTGTACAAAAAAGACTTGATAAAATTGATCGTGTAGAAGAAGCCTCCATTGAGCGTCCTAATATCAGAATCAATTTTAGTGTTGAAAAAACACCGGGTAAGGTGATCTGTTCATTGAAAAACCTAAGAAAAAGTTTCGGACCAATTCAAATTGCAGATGGGGCAGATGCGGAAATTGAACGTGGAGACAAGATTGCGCTAATTGGTGCTAACGGAAAAGGGAAATCTACCATATTGAGAATCATTGCAGATAGAGAAACTTTCGAGGGAGAGCGTATATGGGGACATAATGTAGATGAAAGTTTTTATGCACAGCACCAATTGGAACACCTTAAGCTAGACAATAATATATTAGAAGAACTTCAAACCGCAGGAAGCAAAAAAACAGACATGGAACTCAGAACTGTTTTGGGATGTTTTCTATTTAGTGGTGATGATGTAGATAAAAAAATTAAAGTACTAAGTGGAGGAGAAAAAGCAAGAGTTGCTTTAGCTAAAACCATCATCAGCAAAGCCAATTTCTTAATGCTGGATGAGCCTACCAACCACTTGGACATGCACTCTGTAGATTTACTCGCTGATGCGTTAGACAACTATCAAGGAAGTTTGATTTTGGTGAGTCATGATAGGTATTTCATCTCAAAAACAGCGAACAAAATATGGGAAATTGTTGATGGAAAGATTGTGGAATTCAAAGGCGGTTATACAGAATGGGTTGAATGGAAAGAGAGAATGGAAAAAAAAGCCCTTGAAAATGAAAAAACTGTGGGTGGAAAAGATAAGTCAAAGCAGAAAAGTGGCAACGCAACTGATATAAAGCAAGAAGTAAAATCAAAGGAACCGGTTCAGATAAAACCTGAATCCTCAGTACCAAATAATTTGCCAATTGACAAGGAAAAACAAAAAGAGAAGAAAAAGCTTCAAAAGCAATTCGACGAAATTGAAATAAAAATAAGTAGTTTGAAGTCTTCTATAAAAGATGCAGAATCAGCTCTGGGTGATCCAGCAATTTATTCAGATCATGGAAAATTTGTGGAAGCTGAAAAGAAGTACAACCAGTTAACCAATGAGCTTCGCTCTTCAGAAAAAACGTCTGAAGAACTTTTTGAAAAGCTAATGGAATTGGGAGATTAAGAAGAAAAACACTTAAAGAAAGTCTTAAATAAAAGAGGGCTATCCATATGGACAGCCCTCTTTTATGTGATCCCGATTGGATTCGAACCAATGGCCTACAGCTTAGAAGGCTGCCGCTCTATCCAGCTGAGCTACGGGACCAGAAGAAATTCAGTTTGCGAAGATAATTTTTTTTAGATTGCAGACAAGAAAAAAGTGAAGTAATGGATGTAAAAATTGCACCGGGTTGGAAAAAAAGATTGGAAAAAGAATTTAAGCAGGCTTATTTCGTTGATTTGGCTCAATTTTTAAAAAACGAAAAAGATAGTAAACAAATATTTTATCCCCCTGGACCATTAATTTTCAATGCTTTTAATCTAACAGACATCAATCAAGTTAAAGTAGTAATTATTGGTCAAGATCCCTATCATGGCGATGATCAAGCACATGGTTTAAGTTTTTCTGTAAGGCAAGGAATTAAGGCGCCTCCATCCTTGGTGAACATTTACAAAGAACTCCATCATGACCTGGGTATTAAAAACGATAAGAATTTGGGCGACCTTAGCTCTTGGGCAACACAAGGTGTTTTATTGTTGAATGCTTCACTTACAGTGAGGGCAAATCAACCCAATAGTCATGCTGGCATTGGTTGGCATAAATTTACAGACAAGGTAATACAACTACTAAACGACGAATTTGAACACTTGGTATTTATGCTTTGGGGTAACTTTGCAAAAGAAAAAGGAGCCCATATTGATTCAAGAAAGCATCTTGTATTGAAGGCTGCCCACCCCTCCCCTTTTTCTGTTGAAAAAGGATTTTTCGGATGCAAACATTTTTCAAAAACCAATGAATATCTTATGAGTCATGGTAAATTGCCCATAGATTGGATGATAAAATAAGCACGTACATGTTAAAGAACATATTAGGAAGGGTCTTTACTGTTTGGGGTGGTATTGTGTTTATTGCGACAATGCTCATTTTCCTATTCCCTATTTGGGCCACCCGTTTCATGGCAGAGCCCAATAGAACCAAATGGGTAATGCAACTGTGTAGGTGGTGGATGGCAATTTTCTTTCCTATGAGTGGGGTAAGATTAACCATAAAGGGAAGAAGTAAATTCAAAAAAGGAGAAAATTATGTGGTGGTTTGCAACCACAATTCATTAATGGATGTCCCCCTAACCAGTCCGGGTATTCCAGGTGCAAACAAAACCATTGCTAAAATCGAAATGTCTAAAGTACCGTTATTTGGTATTATTTACAAAAGAGGATCTGTTTTACTTGACAGGAAAAATGAGGAAAGCAGAAAGTCCAGTTACAATGAAATGAAGCAGGTGTTGGCGCAAGGCATGCACATGTGCATCTATCCTGAAGGTACAAGAAACAAGACCAACAATCCTTTGAAGTCCTTTCATGATGGGGCATTTAAACTATCATATGACACAGGAAAAAAAATGATCCCCTGTATAATTCGAGGAACACGCAACATGTTGCCCATAGAAAAAACATTTTTTTTCTGGCCTGGAAAAGCAAGTATGGAGTTCCTGGATGCTGTTGATCCAAAGGACTTTAGCAGTCAACCGGCATTAAAAGAACATGTATTTAAGTTGATGTGGGATAACCTCAGCAAATCATCTAACTACTGAGTATAAAAGTACCTGGTTCTGTTAACTTTCAAATCACGAAGGAGTCCGGATTTTGGATTGATTGTAATATTGAAATACCGATATAAACCAATTGGAGTAACATTGATTGACATTTGCCAACAATGTAAATCCCTGGAAATAAAGGCAGTTAGCGACTGCAACCTCATGGTATTCAAATCATAGAATCCACTTGCCCCTACTTTCCATTTAGGCGACATACTGAAATCACCATTAAAGTTGAAACTGGAGGTTACTTGTTTCTTAAATCGATAATCAGGTTGCAAGATTTTGGCATAACTCAAGGAATAAGAAAGATTCACAGACCAAGGAATACTGAAATCAGTAAACTCTGAAGGATTTCTCCTCATGTTTTCCATTTGTTGCATGATTTGATCATTGCTTAAATTCTGTGTAACATCATCACTTAGTTCTGGCTTTTTCTTCTTGTCATCGCCTTTTTTACTTTGAAAATTTGCAGAAACGTTTACACTTCCACTCACAATAGAACCTAAATTAAACTTATCTCCTTTCCAAGCATAGGTATTCTTTCTATAGCCTGTATTGGGATCTACTTGATACGGATCCATTGTGGCATTGGCCGTAATATTAATTTTATCAAAGAGGTTACTACGTGCATAAATATTGAAAGTAGAAAGTTTGAAAGAGTCGGCAAGAAAATTATAACCCCCAGAGACACCAAACCCATCTAAGATTTTCACTTTTTTCATTTCCTCTTCAACTGAATCAGTTTTAGAGCGCACCTTCATTTCAATATTATTATCTATGCTGAACCCTATCCCCCCATTTCTCTCGGCTGAAAATGGACCAAAAATACTACCATCAAATACAGACATCAATACTTTATTTCCATCAGTTCCAACTTGCTCTCGATAGTAAAAGGGGGCCATTAAATCAGGTTTGTAATTGATGCTCATTTGTGGACGCATCACATGTCTGATTGCTTGAACGCGGGCTTCTTTATTCCTGGCTTGATAGGTACCGAATACTGCAGTACTGAAAGTGAGTCCCATTGTCATTTCTCTTGCAGCATAAAAACCTTTCTGAATGGAAGTATCTAATTTTTCAGTGACCGGATTCCATTTTCGATTAAATTTTTGGGCAAACCACCTTTCTTTAAAACCAAAACTCGGTGCCAATTGAAGTGGACCCAAAGATGGAAGGGATAAGGTAATCGGTATGTCATGGCTGGCTCCCCACTGGAAGGTATCGATCAATTGTTTAAATCGAAATGCCGTATCATAAAATGAGATTTGTCCTTTATAATTTCCATTGTAGGCTATACCTAATTTTTCATACCATTTAGATGCACCAACAGACTCCTTTGCTTGAAATGGATAGATGGTATTCATCACAAACGCGATATCTGGTAAATTCAAATTCACAACCCGTGTGGAAGTATTCTGGTTATGGTTCAGGTTCACTGCCAAGTTGAATGGTGTTCCTTGCCAGTTCTTTTGATACGAAATTGATGAACTCAATTGGTTGGTAAAGTTCATGGGTTGTTGGTAGTTGCCTCCACCTTGTACGTTTCCGCCAAAGCCCGGATTAACTAGTCCCGCGTTAGGCACCAAAGAAAGATACTTACTGCTGCCTGCATTCACATTGGCGCTAAAACTCACGCCTGGCCTGGCTTTACTATCTAAGCTGTGTGCCCAGGTGACAAAGAAACTTTGATTTTTCCTGAAATCAGGATCCCCCTTAAACGCAAACTTGGTATTTTGTATACTAATATTAAAGTTTCCACTATACTTATACCGCACTCTGTAAGAAGGGGAAAAATTTGCCCGCCATGAGCCGTAAGAATAAAGGTCAAACCAAAGTTTAGCATCAAGGAATTCATTAAAAGCTTTGTAATAGCCCAATCCTTCTAACCCAATTCCAAAATCTTCAGTAACAGTAAATTGAGGAGGTAGGATTCCTGATTGACGACCTTTTTTCATAGGAAAAATTCCGAAGGGCAAATAGAGTGGAACGGGAACATCTTCAAATTCAGGATGAACTGGTCCAGTTACCACCAGTTTCTTGTTTATAAACTTGGCCTTGCTAAAACGAAAAGCAAAGTGTGGTGTGTCTAGGTTACAGGTAGTAAATCGACCATTGGCAGCAAAAAAAGTTTCTTTATCTATTTTTTTTACTTTTTCTGCAAAATTAAAAAGCTCGTCTTGTTGGAAAAAAGAACTGTAGGTTAAGCCCTTTTGCGATTTCAAATTAAAGCTCAAACTATCACTAACCGTAACGGTCTCTCCTTGCTTTAGTTTTGCCATTCCAGTAACCAATCCGGCAGTGTCTTTGCCCATTTTAGCCAGCACATATTGGGTTTGTTGGTCAAATACAATTTTGGGTGCATTCAACACAACATCTTCAAACTTTACTTCTGTTTTTCCAAATAGATAGATTTTCTTGGTGTCGATTTCCATAACCATGGAATCTTCTGCTTTATATTCAATGGGGGAGTTGATGGAGTCTTTAGAAATCTTCAGATCCAATGAATCCACTTTTATGAGTTTTGTGGTATCCATCTTCGACTGTGGAGAAATGGTATCTTTCTGTACAAGCTGAAATAAAGCCTTTTTGGAGCCTGCTTGTACCACTTTCGGTAATGTTAAAATCAAGATTACCCCTGAGGACAAAATCAAGAATAAAAGATAATTTAAACTAAATTTGCTTTTTGCGTGCAGCATAAGTGTTGGCAAGCAAAATTAAACAAAATTAGTCGTAAGATATTGTGAACATTAAGTCAAACTTCATCGGGTAAAAGCAATAGGGCATGTCAGTAAAAACAAGATTTTTTTTCATTTTAATGCTGCTTTGTATACTCTCACAGAGCGAAATTTTTGCCCAAACTACCAAAAATCCAAAAATCAGGACAATAATCATTGACGCTGGGCATGGTGGGACTGACGTGGGAGCCCGAGGAGCGTATTCTACGGAGGCACAAATTACCTTACAACTGGCATTGAGGCTCGATACATTGCTAAGAAGTGAAATACCCGATACAAGAATAGTAATGACCAGAACTACTGACATTTATCACCATGTCAGAGAAAAGGCAAACATTGCCAATAATGAAAAAGGCGATTTGTTTGTATGTATACATGTTAACGCAGCTCAACCAAGAAAAACAGTTAGTGGTTATAAATCTGTAGCTTATTATAAAGGAAAAGGAAGTAAACGTAAAAAACTTTACAAGAAAGTCCCAATCTACAGCACCTCTCCCAACCCTGCACATGGTACCTCTACCTATGTATGGGCAGCTGATCGCTCTGATGAAAAAGCCCAAGGCATCAGTGACGACGATCGATATGAGTCTTCGGCCGAGGTAATGGACGTGCCCGATGTGAATAGTCCAGAGGCTGTCATTAAAGCCAGATTATGGTCACAAAAATTCTTCAAAAACTCTGTACAACTGGGCACCTTAATAGAAAATGAATTTGTGAATACTGGAAGAAAAAGCCTTGGTGTTCTTCAACGAAACCACATGGGAATATGGGTGTTACAAGCAACAAATATGCCTGCAGTATTGATTGAAACAGGCTTCATTACGGATAAAGATGAAGAAGATTACTTAAACAGTGAGTCTGGTCAGCTTGAAATGACCAGGGCAATAGCCAATGCAGTGATTAAATATAAAAAGACCATCGACGGAAAATAACTTCTACCAACAATTCCCAAAGAAATGAAAGTATCAAACGAAACGAAAATAGGTGCCCTGGCTGTCATAGCCATTACATTGCTCATTCTGGGTTTTAATTTTCTAAAAGGAAAAAACCTCATTGAGAAAAAAGCCACCATTTATATTGCTTTTGAGAAAGTAAATGGACTTAACATGGCAGATATGATCAAAATTAATGGACTAAAAGTAGGAGGTGTTGAAGACATGCAAGAAACAGACGCTAATTTGTCTGGAATTGTTGTAGCATTTCATTTGACAAGAGCCATCAATATTCCCAATGATTCGTATGCGCAAGTAATAACTAATCCTTTAGGTAGTTCGTTTATTGAATTGGTACTGGGAAAATCAACCACCTTTGTTAAGGATGGGGATACTTTGAAAAGTGTGCAAACGAAGGGAATGGTTCAAGACCTGCAAGACAAACTTGAACCAACAATTGAAAATTTAAATAAAACCCTCTCTTCACTTGAAGAGACTGTAAAAAGAGTTGGCAATGTATTTGATGAAGAAGCAAAACAAAATATTGGTAAAACCCTAAAAGAACTTGCTTTAGCAACTGACCAGATCAATTCGATGTTAGCGCCAGGTAAAGGAAGTATTGCAAAGTCGGTTGAAAATATAGCCGGCATTTCTGGAAATCTAAAAAACAACAACGATTCAATTACCATGATCATTGGCAACTTAACCAAGGTTTCAAGAGATATTTCAAATTCAGAAATTGGCAATACCATAAAGCAACTTGAAAATGCTTCTGTAAATTTGAATCAAATTCTCAACGGCATTAAAGAAGGGAAAGGAAGTCTAGGTATGCTTACCAAAGACGAAAGCCTGTATAAAAACCTAACCAGCACATCAAATAGCTTAAATATTCTTTTACAAGACTTAAGACTTCACCCAAAGCGGTATGTACAAGTATCTGTATTTGGCAAAAAAGAAAAAACATCGCCATTGATGCAAGCACTTCCAGACTCCATGGGTAAACAATAAAAATGTTTATAAAGCAACCGCTTATTATTTTTCTTTTTCTATTATTCATGCAATTCGTATCGCATGCCCAAGATCCTGTAAATACAGGTGGAGATAGGTTTGTACAAGTAATCAAGGCAAATAAATTTATTAGGATAAAACAAGAAGTTGGTGGCGACCTTAATCTACTTGTGGGAAGTGTTTTGATGAAACAAAATAATACCTTGTTTTATTGCGACAGCGCAATTCAAAATATTTTCATCAACCAGATTGAAGCTTTCGGAAATATCCATATCAACGACAACGACAGTGTGCATACCTATTCTCAGTACATGAAATACGATGGTAATACACGAATAGCACAATTAAAAAATAAAGTAAAACTCACGGACGGCAAAGGTGTATTAACAACAGAGTCGTTAGAATACCAGGTTGATCCAAAAATTGGCACTTACTTAGAAGGGGGCAAAGTGGTAAATGAAAAATCAGTTTTAACCAGTAAAATTGGTATATACTATGCCGAAAAAAGAGAGGTCTATTTTCAGACCAATGTAAAACTGGTAGACCCAGAATACAGAATGAGTACAGATACCCTGCTGTATAACGTAAATACAGAAATTGCTAATTTTGTTTCTCCTACTGTTATTAATGATGGCAAAACCCGGATATTAACCAAATCAGGATATTATGATTTAAAAAAAGGGAATGCCAGTTTCACAAAAAGACCAATTATCATTGATAGTGTTCAGACAGTAATAGCGGATAGTATTTACTACAATAAAATAACTGGTGAGGGAATAGCCAATGGAGATGTTTTTTATAAAGATTCAGCACAGGGTATCTCTATGAAATCTGGCGCTGCGCTATTCAATAACCAGTCGAAAACCATCAATGCCTATAAGCGACCATTAATGGCATTAAAACAAAACCAAGATTCCATTTATATAGCAGCAGACACTTTGTATTCAGCCTACCTAAAGAAAGACAGCACGAAGAAAATTCTGGTAGATACCATCCGGTTTTTTAGAGCATATCCCAACGTAAAAATTTTCTCAGATTCATTACAAGGTAAGAGCGACTCTCTTTTCTATTCCGCTTTTGATTCTACATTCAGCTTTTATAAGGAGCCCATCATTTGGGCACAAGGAAGTCAGATATCTGGCGATACTATTTATTTGGTAACCAGGAATAAGAAAGCCGATCAAATTTTTGTGAATGAAAATGCCTTTTCTATCAATAAAACCAATGAAGGCCTCTTTAATCAACTAAAGGGGACGAATATGAATGGCCAATTTATTGAGGGTGAGATTGATTTTCTGCGTGTGAAGGGCAATGGGGAGAGCTTGTATTATTTACAAGATGAGGATAGCTCCTATATAGGCATGAACTATGCAATGGCTGATGCAATTGTAATGAAATTCTTCAAAAAAGAATTGAAACGAGTATCTTGGGTTAGTGGCGTATCTGGTGCAACTTATCCAATGAATAAAATTCCAGATGAAAAAAAGCAATTGCGAAATTTCAAATGGCAAGAAGCACTCAGGCCAAAAACCATAGCCGACCTACTGATTAAGTAGAACAGCTAAAACCTAATTTCAGTCAATTCTTACTATTTTCATCCTTTAAACAACAAAGAGATACAATGCTGCTCATCATTTTTGCAATAGGTTATTTGGCTATTGCCTTTGAACATCAAATAAAATTAAACAAAGCTGCAAGTGCACTAATAACAGGAGTACTATGTTGGACTATTTATATTTTAAATGGCGCTGATCATGATGTTGCACATCATGCGCTTTTGGAGCATATGGGTGAGATTTCAGGAATTCTATTCTTTCTTTTGGGAGCCATGACTATAGTAGAGTTGATTGATGCACATGATGGTTTTGAACCCATATCATCGAGCATCAAAACAACCAACAAATTTAAATTATTGGCAATCATTGCAATATTGGCATTTTTTCTTTCCGCAGTATTAGACAACCTTACCACTACTATTGTATTGATTTCACTAATAGCAAAGTTGGTAAAAGACAGTAAAGAGAAGCTTGTTTTTGCTTCTATCATTGTTATAGCAGCCAATGCTGGCGGTGCTTGGTCGCCAATAGGTGATGTTACCACCACCATGCTGTGGATTGGAAATCAAGTTACGTCCAATGAGTTAATTAGAACAGTATTTCTACCGAGCATTGTATCAATAATTTTACCATTAATTGGTCTGGGCTATTCATTAAAGGAAAAAATACCCCCTATTCAAAAAGACGACTCAATAATCAACAGATCAAAGCCATCCGAAAGAAACCTTGTTTTAATTGTTGGATTACTATCGCTTTTGTTTGTGCCTGTTTTCAAAACATGGACAGGATTACCACCCTTTATGGGAATGCTTTTTTCTCTAGGTGTAATGTGGGTAATTACCGAAATGATACATAGTGGAAAGGATATTATGGATAAAGATAACCTGTCGGTCAATTTTGCAATTAGAAAAATAGACACGCCAAGTATCCTTTTTTTCCTAGGAATTTTAATTAGTGTTGCAGCGCTGCAGTCGGCCGGAACACTGAAAGAAATGGCTGATTATTTAAATACACAAATTGGGAATCAAAAAACCATAGTGGTGGTATTGGGACTTTTTTCAGCTATAATAGATAACGTTCCTTTGGTTGCAGCAACACAAGGCATGTATAGTCTTAGTGATTTTAACACAGATCATCCATTTTGGTTGTTCTTGGCTTATTGCAGTGGCACTGGAGGTAGTATCTTGATTATTGGATCTGCTGCAGGAGTTGCTGCAATGGGTTTAACCAAGATTGAATTTTTCTGGTACTTGAAAAAAGTGAGCTTTTGGGCATTGATTGGATACCTCAGTGGTGCAGCCGTATTTCTATTGATGAGCTGGTCTTAATGACCATGTGCAGCTAAAAATCTTTCTGCATCAATGGCAGCCATACATCCACTTCCCGCTGCTGTTACTGCTTGTCTGTAGTTTTTATCTTGAACATCACCACAAGCGAATACACCTTCCACATTTGTTTTTGAGGTGCCAGGAACAGTTTTGATATAGCCGGTTTCATCTGTTTCTAAAAAGTTTTTAAAAATACCAGAGTTAGGTTCATGACCAATAGCCACAAAAAATCCAGATACAGGAATTTCTTGCGTTTCTCCGGTCTTGTTGTTTTTGATACGAACACCGTTCACTGTTTTTTCACCCAAGATTTCTTCAGTATCTGTGTTGAAATACATTTTGATATTTGGCGTATTCATTACCCTGTCTTGCATTACTTTGGAAGCTCGCATTTGGTCGCGTCTAACGAACATGTGAACTGTAGTGCAAAGTTTACTTAAATAGTGTGCTTCTTCAGCAGCAGTATCACCTGCTCCAACAATAGCGACTTCTTTGCCACGGAAGAAAAATCCATCACAAACAGCACATGCGCTAACACCATGTCCATTTAAACGCGTTTCGCTCTCTATTCCCAACCATTTTGCTGATGCTCCAGTGGCGATGATTACGGTATCCGCATTAATTTCTTTTTCCTCATCAATCCATACTTTAAATGGACGATTAGAAAAATCGACTTTCGTTGCCAAACCATAGCGAATGTCTGTACCCATTCTTTTGGCTTGTTTTTCGAAATGAACCATCATATCCGGACCTTGAACACCATCTGGATAACCTGGATAGTTTTCAACTTCAGTGGTTATGGTTAATTGTCCTCCTGGTTGTATCCCTTGATACAAAAGTGGAGTGAGGTTTGCACGTGAAGTATAAATAGCTGCAGTGTAGCCTGCTGGTCCAGATCCTATAATCAAACAACTTACTTTTTCGATAGTGGTGCTCATAATCTTTATATTACTGTCTACAAAAATACATTATTTAGGAATAATCACAGTACGATATTGAGCCCCATAACCTCCAAAATAGCCCAATGCATCATTACTGATATTTCCTGAAATTCGGGTTGGGCTAGAAAACGGATTTCCTATGCTCTGAAAGGAAAACTCATAGGTGCGCCAAAAATCATAGGTACCCTTATCAATATTACATAGCTTGATGGTAACTGTATCTCCTCTTTTAAAATTACTAAGACTGTCAGCAAATTCTAAATTCTTATCAAAGCCTTTGTCAATTTGAACAGTATACGTTGATCCATCAATAATTTGGTCGTCAAAAACACTATTAATTCCTGGCAAAAATGGTTCTTGTCCCTTTTTCGTAAAATAGCGAATAAAGTCTCCTAGACCTACCCTATCTGTTCCTTTAAACATCACCCTTACATCATTTGTGTCTTCAGCAAACGGAATTTTTTCCCACCACAGAGAGTCGATTCTCCTTGTTATTTCTGGAATAGAGGTAGTTGCAGTATAAACTTCGCCCAACACTTCAATAGTTATGGTGTACTTGGTATTTGTTTTACCTCGAAAGAAAAGTGCAGAACCAGATGTAGTGTAGAAATAAACTTTGCTGGTATTCCTTACTATAGAATCTTCGGTTAGAATAACTTCCGAAATTCCATCGCCTATTTTAATTCGGGCATTTCTTACAAGGGATACTGCGAGTACTTCTGGATTAATTTTGCTGAAAAAATCTAAACTTTTAGAAAGAAAAACAACAGGAGCTTGCCCGTTTTCAATTGTAGCATCAACCACCAATTTAGTCTGACTTGGATCTAATTTTATGATGATGTCTTTTTCGCATGAAACCAGAAAAAGAAAAAAGGTTGAAATAAGGTATCTCATAAATCTTAAACACCTTAGATGAAAAACAGTTTAAAAAAAACCCCACTTAAAAGTGAGGTTATGGTGACTTATTAACCTAAATATGCTTTCAGCGCATTGCTGTATCTGGCTTTTTGTAAACGTTTAATCGCTCTTTCTTTGATTTGGCGAATACGCTCCTTGGTCAAATCATATTTTTGTCCGATTTGCTCAATGGTAACACCATTCTCACCATCTAAACCAAAATATGCGTTAACAATTTCCGCTTCACGTGGACTTAATGATTTAAGTACTCTTCTGATTTCAGCGCGCAATGAATCTTTCATTACATCATCATCAGTATCGTCACCACCTTCCAATAAATCTCCCATGGCTACATCTTCAGCTTCGTGTACTGGAGCATCCAAAGAAGTATGACGGGTATTGCTTTGAAAAATATTGTTGATCTCAGTCTCACTCATTTCCAAGATTTCTGCTAACTCTTCAGTTGATGGCTCTCTTTCATGTTCTTGCTCAAAAGCCATGTAGGCTTTGTTTGCTTTATTGTAGGTACCAATCTTGTTTTGTGGAAGGCGAACCAAACGACCTTGCTCAGCCAAAGCTTGCAAGATAGATTGACGAATCCACCATACTGCATAAGAAATGAATTTAAAACCTTTTGTTTCATCAAATCTTTGTGCAGCTTTGATCAAACCAAGGTTGCCCTCGTTGATCAAATCACTCAAAGAAAGACCTTGGTGTTGGTATTGTTTTGCAACCGATACAACGAAACGTAAGTTTGCCTGAACCAACTTGTCTAATGAACGTTGATCGTTCATCTTGATTCGTTGTGCGAGGATGGTTTCCTCTTCTGGCGTGATCATTGATATTTTAGAAATTTCCTGTAGATACTTTTCTACCGCTTGAGAGTCACGGTTGGTAATCTGTGTAGCTATCTTTAATTGCCTCATAATCTAATGGGTTCTGTCTAAATAAGACAGTTTAAAATGGTTGAATGATGCTAAGAAAATGTTATTTCCAAGGGATGATTACGGTTCTGCAAAGGTAACCGTCCTTTCGCACAAATCATAGTTATTAATCATAAAAATGATGTGTATTTACCAATTTTAAACAAAAAAAATGGGTAAAAGTTTGAAAATAGGTGAGTTATGCAAGACCGATGGTTTAATTTTGTAAGATGATAGTTGATTTTAGGTCAGATACCGTTACAAAACCCACTCAAGCCATGCTGGAAGCCATGCACAGAGCCCCAGTAGGTGACGATGTTTTTGGAGAAGATCCTTCTATAAATGCTTTGGAAGAACATGCTGCAAGGCTGTTTGGTATGGAAAAGTCCCTCTTTTGTCCGAGTGGTACCATGACCAACCAAATTGCCATCAAATGCCATACCCATCCTGGCGATGAAGTGATCTGTGATGAGCTTTCACATGTGTACCAATATGAAGGAGGAGGAATTGCTTCTAATTCCGGAGCATCTGTAAAACTTCTACAAGGAGATCGAGGACGAATCACAGCAGATTTGGTGGAGCAAAACATTCAGCCTGATGATGTACATCGTCCCGTTTCTAGTCTTGTTGTGGTTGAGAACACCTCCAACCGAGGTGGTGGAAGTTGTTACGATTTTTCAGCACTTCAAGAAATTGGAAAAGTTTGTAAAGAAAAAAACCTAGCCTTTCATATTGATGGGGCCAGGTTATTCAATGCTTTGGTAGCCAAAAAAGAATCTCCTCTACAATACGGTAAATTGTTTGATTCTATATCTATTTGCTTGAGTAAGGGACTTGGAGCGCCTGTAGGTAGTCTACTTTTGGGCAATCAAGTTTTCATCAAAAAAGCAAGAAGGGTAAGAAAAGTATTTGGTGGAGGCATGCGCCAGGCTGGTAGTTTGGCTGCAGCGGGCTTATTCGCCTTGGATAATCATGTTGAAAGATTGCAAACCGACCATGATCATGCGACCCAGCTCAATGCCATGCTAACCACGCTACCATTTGTGAAGGAAATTCTACCCGTTGAAACCAACATCATCATAGCTGAATGTAACAGTGATTTTGATTTGTTGGGATGGCAATCCAGAATGAAAGAAAATGGCATCCTTTTTTATGTCATTTCTAAACATAAATTCAGGTTGGTTACTCACCTGGACATCACTCCAGCTATGATCACCCATTTTGAAAAATCTTTAAAGTCAACTTACTAATGTCGTTCCCATCCATTGACCCAACTTCTACTTCCGCTTGGAAGCATCTTTCTAAACATGCTGAAGAAATGCAAAAAGTGAAGATGAGAACACTTTTTGCAAATGATCCAGCTCGTTTTGCTTCCTTTTCCCAGACAGATGGCGATCTTTTGTTTGATTATTCTAAGAATATTATCACCAAAGAGACAATTCAATTGCTGATGGACTTGGCCAAAGAATGTGGATTGCCAGAGGCAATTGAATCTATGTTTGGCGGTGAAAAAATAAACCAAACTGAAAACCGAGCAGTTCTGCATACTGCCCTAAGGAACATGACCGGTCAACCTTTCCATACCGATGACAAGGACATCATGCCGGATATTCAAAGGGTATTATCACAGATGAAGTCCAT